>CAZCVM010000291.1:0-4091 GCA_964501965.1 uncultured Leptospiraceae bacterium
AACTATCTGTACTAAATGCCATTCGCTTTCCCGGTGAGTCAAACACTGTGGCATCATGGTTTTGAGCCAAAAAAGGATTGTCAAAAGTTTTTAAGAGCATATCGGAGATAAGGTTGTTCATCAATCTGCCTCCGCCGCCATGTGCGAGAGTGATATGGGGGTATTTTTCGATCGGAATAGGGCATTGCAATTGCATATTTTTTTCCCGTTAATTAGATTTTTGGCCAATTTTATGGAAATACAGTAAAAAGTCAACGTGATTGTAATAATTGACCTACATTGTATAAAACAAAAGCAGAGCAAGTAAAAAAAGAAAAAGCAACTATTTCAAATTTAAAACCATTTGCTAACAATAATATAACATATTTGTAATAAAAACAAAACAATTCGTAAAAATAATAAAAAATAATTGCATTGAAATGATTGTATTCTAATTATTTGACTTATTTGTATGGTTAGATACCATAAAAAGGAAGCAATATGAAACATAAAGGCATAACATTTTCCATAATGTATAGGTTTTTTCGGCCATGGACGGTTCAAATTTTGGCCCTCATCATTGTTCTTGGCCTGGCTACTATTTCTTGTCAAAAGAAACCGGATTTTACTATTGTTTCCGGTTCGGAAAATAAAACCCTGGAACCTTTGATTCATCAATTTGGCAAGGAAATCGGAGTAAATTTTCAGGTAACTTACAAAGGTTCCGTAGACATTATGCTGGAATTGCAAAATGATGAATTTACTTTTGACGCGGTTTGGCCGGCCAATAGTTTATGGATAAACCTGGGAGATACAAAAAAAAGGGTCAAACATGTCCAATCCATCATGACTTCTCCAGTGGTTTTTGGGATCAAAAAAAGCCTGGCGCAAAGATTGGGTTTTATTGATAAAGATGTCACAATCAATGATATTTTGCAGGCTATCCAACAGGATAAATTGCGATTTATTATGACCGCAGCCACCCAATCCAATTCCGGCGCGAACGCATTTTTGGGTTTTTTGTATGCTTTGGCAGGCAACCCTGATGTGTTGACAATGCAACATTTGAACAATGCTGCAATAAAAAGGAATATCAAAAAGATATTGTCAGGAGTAAACCGATCGTCCGGCAGCAGCGGCTGGCTCAAAGAATTGTTTCTGAAAAGCGGTAAATACAATGCAATGGTCAATTATGAGGCTCTTATTATCGAGACAAACCAGGAATTGGTAAAACAAAATAAGGAGCCACTATATGCTGTATACCCCAAGGACGGGCTGGTTGTGGCTGATTCGCCTCTGGGTTATGTCTCCCGTGGAGATCAGAAAAAGGAAAAGATTTTTATCCAACTTCAGAAATATCTACTTAGCAAAACAACTCAGCAAAAATTGCTAGATCATGGCCGCAGAGTTGGTTTCGGCGGAACAATTGATCAAGCAAATCTGACAATATTCAATCCGCAATGGGGGATTGATACAAAAAAAATTCTTTCGCCAATCAGGTTGCCCAATGCGCAGGTGATTTTCCGTGCATTACGAATGTACCAAACGGAATTTCGTAAGCCTTCTTTGACAGTGTTTTGTCTGGATTTTTCCGGAAGTATGTCTGGAACCGGCAATGATCAGCTTCAAAAGGCTATGGCTATGATATTGGACAGTGAAACCACGGCGCGCTATTTTATATCCTTTTCCCCCAGGGATAAAACCATTGTCATTCCTTTCAGCCATAAACTTAAACAAATACTGCGTCAAAAAGGCAATAATGTTCAAGCTTTGACTTCCTTGAAAAACCAGATAGCGCGAATGAATCCCCACGGCGGTACGGATATTTACTCGCCATTGATTCATGGCTTGGGCTTGATAAATAAAGAACCCAATCTGCAAGATTATTTTCCAGCAATTATTTTAATGACAGATGGAATTTCCAATAGAGGGTCTTTTCGAGATTTTCAAAAAGAATACCTGCGGCTAGGTCTGGATGTGCCGGTATTTAGCATATTGTTTGGTAAAGCCAAGAAAAAACAATTGCAAGAAATAACAGACTTGACCAATGGCAAAATTTTTGATGGCAGAAAAGATTTGGTCAAGACTTTTCGCAAAGTACGCGGTTACAATTTGTAAATAATCAATTCATTTTTTCCTATTTATATATAAGGTATATACTATGACGCTCTTAGTGATAAATAAATGGATATGGTATGAAAAGTTTTAGTGACATGAAAGCAAATATTATCAGTGCTTTTGCCGGAGGTCTGGTCTTTTTGATTTTTTTGTTTAGTCTAGATGTTCTTTGGATAGCTGTGGGGCTGGCTGGTGCGACTTATATTGGCTTTATGCTATTGTTGAACGCGACAAGCAGCGCGAATGACAAAGATTTTGAAATGCTGGATCTAACGGATTTGACGGACAAAAAAATTGAAACAATTATCCGTCAAGGGGCAAAGAAAATCCAAAAGATTCAAACCATAGGGCAGAAAATTGCGGAACAAAAAACTAAAAAGCAAATTTTTGAGTTGACTCAAATCGCGCAAAGTATATTTCAAAGCTTTCGAAACAATCCAGATGATATAAAGGCGGCTAGTCATTTTTTACCATATTATTTAAATACTGCTTACAAATTAGCACGGAAATATGTAGAAGTGTCCCAGATAAAAATTTCCAGCAAAAAAGTCGATGAAATAAAACTGAAAATCAATGCTTCCATTTCTGTATTGAAGGATTCTTTGCAAAAACAGCATGACAAATTGTTGCAAAATGATATATTTGCTTTGGACACGGAAACACAAATCCTGCAAGATACCATCCAAATGGAGGATTTTCAATGAAAAAAAGTCAAATTTTTGGCGCAATCATTTTAATGACCGTAATTGTTGCGGGTATTGGCATTAAAAAAATAATGACGCCTGATCAAGCAAAGCATGTCTTCAAAGGTTATGTGGGCGGCGAAAAAATCGGTTTTTTGAAAAATGAAAAAATCCAGGATATCCTTCGCAAAAAATACAACATTAGAATTGACTATACAAAGGCCGGCTCGATTGAAATGGTCAGAGAAGACAGTTCTAAAATGGATTTTGTCTGGCCTTCCAATCAAGTGGCTTTAGAGATTTACAAAAATGGCCATAAAAAACTTGTCAAAAGCGAAATAATTTTCAATTCTCCGATTGTGTTGTATAGCTGGGACCTGGTGACCCAGGCTTTGATCAAAAAAGGTATTGTCAGAAGAATCAAGTCATCTTATTATATTGAGAATTTTAAAGAGCTTATTGATTTAGTGGTCCAGCAAAAAAAATGGACTGATATTGGCATCAAGGAGTTGTACGGCAAGATCAGTATCGTTTCCACGGATCCGACCAAATCCAATTCCGGCAATATGTTTTTGGGGTTATTGTCTATAATGATCCATGGAGATATGGTTTCACAAAAGCACTTACCGGAGATTTTACCGGTGATTCAAAATGTGTTTCGCCGTTTGGGACATTTGCATCATTCATCGGGCGATTTATTTGACCAATATTTGCGTACTGGTGTCGGCGCAAAGCCAATAATTGCGGGCTATGAAAACCAAATTATTGAGTTTTCCCAGCAATACGCGGACTTTTGGCCCAAGATCAAACAAAGAGTGCGTATTCTTTATCCGTATCCCACTGTGTGGAGTTCTCATCCGATTATAATCATTAATCCACAGGCAAAAATTCTTATCGAAGCATTGAAAGATAAAGAGATTCAACGCATTGCCTGGGAAAAGCACGGTTTTCGCACTGGTCTGATGGGCGTTACGAATGATCCGGCTATTCTTGGTATTATGGGTATTCCTGAAAATATTGAAAAAGTAGTTTCTATGCCGTCTGCTGGCGTAATGGAAAAAATGATTGAAGCTCTAAGCCAATAAAAAACAATGCACAAATACTTTTCCATTTAGCAAGGAGAATGCTGTGAAAAAAGAATTGGCCAAAGCGTACAATCCAGAAGGCGTAGAAAAAAAATGGTATCCGCGATGGTTGACAGCCAACGCGTTCGCGCCCATTGACAAGCAATGCGATCAGGAAGAAAATTTTTCTATTGTGATACCGCCCCCGAATGTCACCGGTGTTTTGCACATGGGGCATGCGCTCAAT
>CAZCVM010000292.1:0-2470 GCA_964501965.1 uncultured Leptospiraceae bacterium
AAAAATTCTATGAATAAATTGATCAAACTAAATTGAGCGATCAGGAAAAAAATAGAGAAAAAATATACAATACTTCCTTTGTTTCGATAAGAAACCAAAGAGAGCAAAAACGCGATTGTTAAAAAAAAACAAAAATACAAAAATAATACAAAAAAGTCATGTGTCGCGCTCAATTGAGTGTAGGCAGTAAAAGAAAAAAATTGATAATCAGAATAAAATTTTTGTATAAACGTATGTATTTGCCAGCGGTAGTAAACAATACCGGCAAAAGAAAAAATAGTAAACGGGAGAAGCACTGGCCCGATTTTTTTTATATGATTCATATTGTGATTCGTTTATTTGGGTTATTGTATTCGGGCTTTTTCAATATTGTTTATTCAATTTATGTTTTAAATTTTATGTTTCGATTTTATGTTTCTAATCCTATGTTTTCATTCTATGTTTCTAATCCTATGTTTCCATCTATGTTTCCATAGACGCAATTCGATTTTCCAAATCTCGGATCAAGCGTTGGTTTTCAATGGTCTCACGAAAAGATTTTAGAAACTCTCTTAGCTTCACTTTGAGTGCTTCCCCGTCCCAGGGTTTGGCTACAAAGTAATTGAGTCCACCTTTGTTGACAGCATTGACGACATCTGTAAACCCTGCTTGACCAGTGAGAAGAATTTTAATGGTATCTGGATAGTTTGTGTGTATTCTGGCCAACAATTCATCGCCTTTCATGCCGGGCATGACCTGATCGGATATGACCATTTCCAATGAGCAGCCATTTTCAGCCAATGCATCCATGATTTCCATGGCTTCTTCCGCAGAATTTGCTGTTTCAATATTGTGCGTCGCCCCAAAGGCATCTTTGAGCTGCTGTGATAGGGTGGAGAGTATTGCGCTTTCGTCATCTACACAAACAATATAGCCCTTTTCCATAGTTGCACCTTTTCTTTCTATTACTTTGATTGTATTTTTACTCTTTGGTGACAATAAATTTGCTATTTTTATATATGCAAGTACAATTTTCGCCTTTGTATGTAAAAATTCAGTAATATCAAAACCGTACTAGGATGCCAAAACTGTACCATTTTTCATCCGCAAGACTCCACGGGCAATGGTATAGCTTGGAAATCCGCGCAATTCATAATCCATAAACGGGGAGTTGTACGCGCGGCTGAGAAATGTTTCCCGATTTATGGTTTTTTTATGATTTGGATCTATGATTGTGATATTGGCTTCCATGCCTTCTGTGAGTTTGCCCAGAGGCAAGTTGTAGGCCTGTGCCACATTGAAAGAAAATAATCTGGCAATGAGCATTGGATCTGCTTTGGCTTGAAAATGCAGACTTTCTACAGCCAGAGCAACCGCGATCTCCAATGAGCTAATGCCAAAGGGAGCATACAGTAGCTCCTGGTTCACTTCATAAGGCAAATGCGGCGTGTGGTCAGAAACGAGGAAATCAATATCCTCTTGCACGCATGCCTGGATCATGTCGAGCCTGTCTTGTTCTGTACGGAAAGGAGGAAAGACTTTGCCTTCCGCCAATATCGTGTTCATGATTTCTTCATTGAGAAATAAATAATGCGGTGCTGTAAAAGCATAAACCTTGGCATCGGATTGAGTTTGCTTGATTTCCTGCTTCGCGTTTTGGATTTTTTTTATGCTGCCGCGCGAGCTGATCGGCCCTATTTGAATTTGTCCATTGGTCAATTGAGTCAAAATAAGGTCCCGGGTAACAGCGATCTCTTCACTGGCTGCAGGTGTCGGTCTAAAGCCGAGAGTTGTGGCGGTAAAACCTTCATTGGCAAATCCCGCATTGCTCAAATCCGCGTCATCTGGAAAAGCAAGTATAGAAGAACCGACCATAGAAGAATACTCCAAAGCGCGGCGCATGATCAAGCTATTTTCAATTGGTTTTCTGCCTTCTGAAAAAGCCACGCAGCCCGCTTTTTTTAGTTCATTCATTTCTGACAATTCATCGCCGCTGCAATTTTTCGTTGCTGCCCCTATAGGATAGATATGGATGGGCGAAATTTTACCTTCTGATAGGACAAACTTAACCAATGCCTGATTGTCCAATGGAGGGTCGGAACAGGGAAGAATAAACAATGCTGTAAATCCGCCGGAAACAGCACGCCAGGCCCCTTCTTGCAGGGTTTCGATATCTTCGCGTCCGGGTTCGCCGACAGACGCATAGCTGTCAATAAAGCCAGGCATTACCCATTGACCATCCAAATCAATGGTTTCTACACCTGGAGAAGGCTTGGAAAAAGAGCCGCCTATAGAATGGAGTATCCCATCTCTAATCAAAATATCCCCTGCTTCATTGGTTTGCGAGGCTGGATCAATGATCCGGCCATTTTTTAATAATATATTGTCTTTTAGCAATGTCTTCTCCATAATATGATCGATAGTACCGATTTTTTTATATATTTTCTGTATCTGTTTCAGTATCTAGGGACAAATCCAATTCATTGTTGTT
>CAZCVM010000292.1:2480-4090 GCA_964501965.1 uncultured Leptospiraceae bacterium
CGAAATAAATAAAAAATAGCCATTCTGGTAGCAACACCATTGGTTACTTGGGTATTGATCAAAGTATTGGGGCCGTCTGCTACCACATCATCAATTTCTATGCCTCGATTAATGGGACCAGGGTGTAAAACAACCAGATTTGGATTGAAAGTACGCATTCTTTTTTCTGTTAATGAAAACAATGTTTGGTATTCTCTCGTGGATGGGATTAAACTCTCTTTGCGGCTATTGGCATCTCCTTTATGCCGTTCAAATTGGACGCGCAACATATTGACCGCGTCCAGTTTGGGCAGGATTTGATCCAAGTTCATTGAGACTTCAACTTCCATTTTTTCCATGTCTTTGGGAATTAATGTTTTGGGGCCGCAGACAATGACATTGGCTCCTAGGCGCTGAAACACTTGTATGTTGGATCGAGCTACTCTGCTATGCTGAATATCGCCCACAATGCCAATTGTTTTGCCTTTGAATGCGTTTGCGTCGTGGCCCCATTTTTCATAAAGTGTATAGGCATCGAGTAGCCCCTGAGTGGGATGTGAATGGTTGCCGTCTCCGCCATTAATCACAGCTACCGGCATACTGCGGGCGATCAAATGAGGTGCCATGGGTGACCGATGGCGGATAACAATATAATCCGCATTGTACGCGGACATGGTTTTTATGGTATCGATTAAGGATTCTCCTTTGGTGACACTGGATGCTGTCACCGGCACATTGATGATATCTGCGCCCAGGCGTTTGGCAGCCAATTCAAAACTCGTTCTCGTGCGTGTGGATGCTTCATAAAAAAGCAATACAACGGTTTTTCCCCTCAAAGTGGGCAATTTTTTCATGGAACGGGTGAATAAATGTTTGAAATGTTTCGTATTCTGTAATATAGTAATGAGTTGATCGCGGGAAAGGTCTTTTAGATCCAGGAGGTCTTTTTGTTGGAATGTTTCCATAATATAGTTACTTTACTTTTTGCATAAGGTTGATTTTAACGAAAATTGAAACAGGGTTTTTCAGTCAAGTAAAGAACAGATTTTTTAGGATATTTTACTATATTTTTCCAGTTATTTTTTAACAGATTTTTAACTGGATTTTTACTGGGGCCGCGTTTTGCGGTAGGCGGCTTGTCCAGGAAAAACCACCATATATCTACGCAATTCTTTTGGCTGCACCATTCTATCTTTGTTGGTATCAAACCAGATTAATAAATTGATATTTTGCAAAGAAAAATCGCGGATACTGGTTTTGAGCATATCAGATGTTTGGGAGCTAGTAGATTCCAGGGCAATGGAATGAATCCGCCATTTGCAAATGGTCTGGGAAGTTTTTTGGGATGATTTTATGGATAAAGAGTGGCATCTTTCCGAATGAAGATAGTGAAACGCGTTGTTGTGAATATACAAATAATCAAAGGGAGCGTTCGCGGCAATGGAATGTCCGATACGGAAATATTTGGTGTATTGCCTGAATTCTTGTGATTGAAAAAAAGGTAAAGGGGAAAAAAAATTGTCTGGCAATGCGCGGGGAGCTGCTATGTACACACGCCACTTATGTTTGGAAGATTTTGAATGCGCGGCGGCAACATGAAAGTTCATGGTGAATGGTTTTTTTTGCGGTAA
>CAZCVM010000293.1:0-4072 GCA_964501965.1 uncultured Leptospiraceae bacterium
CGCGACCATTCCATCATTAATGACGGGGTAAAAACACTGCGGGATTTATTTCAGGTGATCAATAGCATAAACCGCAAATACCGCAATAAATTGCAAGATAGCGTACCTGAGGCATTGTTTGACGCCAAGCAGCAGTTGAGCGGTGCTTTCCAGCTTTCAGATAGTTCATTGGAAATCCTTCTTTTATATGACCGCATCAATTTGTTGAATCCCAAAACCATGGAGCTTTATGTCAGCGCAATGGACCAGCCCATTGTTATGTCAGATAAAAAATTTCCGGATGTCAATGAAAATATCACGGTCCGCACGATTAATACCCAGGAAACTGTGCCGGAAGAAATCAAAAATGTCAAGGATATCCAAAATGTAGATAAATTGAAAGAAGATTTGTATACCATTGCCCGCGATAAATTTCCCACATTGACGCGCAATAAGCTCAACGCTGTAGTGGAAGTCGTCCGCAACATGATCAAACCAAATTTGTTTTTCAATGAAGCGGAAACTTTCCGGCGTATGGAAAGAGCGGTTAGCAATACCAAACCAGTCAAGGGTATGCTAAAAAAAGGTCAGGTGATCGTCCGTTATGGAGAGGCGATCACTCAAGATAAATATGAAAAAATACTTATATTGAACAAGTACCAGTATCGCGGCAATGTGGGCAAGATCATTGGTCTGTTTTTGATATTGCTTGTTTTTGGCGGCTTGATCGTGAGTTTTTTTCAAAGGTACACTGTTTTGCGGTTGAACAATGCAAAAGATGTAACAATATTAGCGATTTTATTTTTTGTTTTGATTACTATTATTTTCGTTGTGAGTCGGATTGACGGTATGTTCAATCCTGGGAATATCTTCGCGCTGTATGTTCCTATCGCTTTTTTGACGCTCAGTCTATCTTTGTTGTATGATGAGAAAGTAGCGATCGGCGGCGGTATCTTTGTTTCTGTGTTTATTCTTTTGGCCAGCAACAATGAAGACATAGCCAGCTTTTATGTATCTTTAGCTACTATTTTATTGGGTTCTTACTCTACGGGAAGTATCAAGAAAAGAACTGATTTTTTGCGGATTGGTTTGTATGTTGCTTTGGCCAATATTGTGATTGTTTTGATCATTGGATTGTACCAGGGTTTTTCCGCCAATGACATCGGACGATTGATTGTAATCGCGTTTTTGAACGGGATTGGATCCGCGATTATGGCTTTTGGTTTGATACCGGTTCTGGAATCATTGTTTGACATTACGACCAATTTTAAACTTCTCGAGATGACGGATTTGAGCTCGCCTTTGCTCAAAATGCTTTTGTTCAAAGCTCCCGGCACATATCAGCATTCTATTGCTGTGGCGAGTTTGGCCGAATCCGCTTGCGAGGAAATTGGAGCCAATAGTTTGTTGGCTAAAGTGGGAATTTATTATCATGATATTGGTAAGAGCAAAAATCCAGATTATTTTATTGAGAATCAGGCTCCTGGTACCAAAAATCCCCACAATTCTATTTCCGCGATAGAATCTTCCAAAATCATTGTCAATCACGTCAAACATGGAATAGAATTGATGGAAAGTAACGGCCTTCCTAAAGCATTGCATGAATTTGTCACTGGACATCATGGTCGGACAGTAATCAAATATTTTTACCACAAAGCTTTGGAGGAAGCAACGAACCCGGAAGATGTCCGCAAAGAAGATTTTATCTATCCCGGGCCAAATCCGCGAAGCAGAGAGACCGGGGTCGCTATGCTTGCGGATTCTATTGAAGCGGCCAGTCGCGTAATGCATCCTCCGATCACTGTCGCAAAAATTGAAGAATTGGTTAAAAAAATAATAAATAGTAAAGTCAATGAAGGCCTGTTGAACAATTGCCAATTGACGTTAGAAGATTTGCAAAAAGCCGGTGACAGTTTTGCCGGCACGAGGAAAGGCATATATCACAATCGTATAGAATACCCGGAGGATAAAGACACCCGCAACCTGGAAAAAAGCAGAAAGTCAGGAAAAAAAGCATAGTGAGCAAAACTTTGTCGCGAATACAGGTGTTGATTTCCATTAATGATACGGAATTGAATGAAGAACAGGGTGCACTGGTCAAAGATATTTGTATGGATGTTGAAATCCGTTTTGAAAATTGGATGCAAGCTCTCATGCCGGATTTAGTATCCCATTTGTCTGATTTGACCAGTTCTGCCATATCAGCAGATCAGGTGGTAAATAGTGAATTGTCCGTGTTGTTTTGCGCTGATCCTACAATGCAAAAACTAAATCAGCAATACCGAGGCAAGGATAAAACAACGGATGTGCTTGCTTTTCCAATGTTTGAGGAGTTGACCAATGCTCAAGGCTGGCAATCTTATATGAACGGGCAGCCGCTGGGAGATATAATAATCAATGTAGGCCAGGCTTTGCGTCAATGCGGCCAATGGGGCAATAGTCCACGAGCTGAAATAGGCCGGTTGCTGGCACATGGTTTTTTGCATTTGCTTGGCTATGACCATGAGCGGGATGAAGACTCTTCTCGGCAAATGCTTGATAAGGAAAATTTTTTGTTGACCAATTTTTTATGATATAGTTAAATATGGAAGAAAATGACAAAAATGAAAAATATGAATCAAAAAAGTTTAATTAGAAAAAGGAGGCTAAGGACAATCCATGTCCAATGAATCGAGTCCTGAAAGAAAGAATACAAAAAAAGACAGCAGTGGAAAAAAAACTCCTGTCAGAAGTGTCCGCAAAGCTAGCCGGAACGAAAAACCAAACAGAGCAAAAATTGTTAAAAACATACCAGACGCTAAAATGACAAATCAGGAAAATCAAAAAAAATCTGCTGGTGCCGCATTCAACGTTTCGCAAGAAGAACCAGGTGAATCTGTTTCAATAAATGATTCTGGATCATCCAGCGAATCTACCAAAAAATTGGTGGATCGGGTAAAGGGTTTTTTCTATGGTCTGAAGTCCGCGAGAAAGAGTACATCTACGGCTTTGGATCAAGACCAGGCAGAAAAAAAATCCAACAAGGAAATGAAAGATTCGGTCGTATCTCAAGGTGGTCAGCAGATAGAACCAGACGGCAATGCATTGTTTCAAAGCAATGACACTGTTTTGCATTTGCTGCGGGGAAGGTCTGTTTCTGAGATTCTTGTTCCCAGGATGGATATGCAGGCGGCTCCGCTCAATAAATCATTGACTTTTTATATAAAAATTGCTCTTGATTCGGGTTATAGCCGGATACCGGTTTTTGGCAATGATATTGATGATATTAAAGGTATATTGTATGTCAAGGATTTGCTCAAATTTGCGAAGCGAGCGGGCAAAGAAAGCAAGGATTTCAATGTGGAGACGATTATTCGTCCGGCGTACATTGTTCCAGAATCTCTGAATTTGGATGAGCTGCTCAAAAATTTTCTAAAAAAAAGAATTCACTTGGCAGTGGTCGTGGATGAGTACGGCGGAGTTTCCGGTATTGTCACATTGGAAGATGTGATCGAGGAAATCGTCGGCGAGATCCAGGATGAATACGACCAGGAAGAAGAAATCATTGTCAAAAAAGTTGCCGCTGGTCAATATGAAATTGACGCCCGTTTGTCCCTGGAGGACGCCCAAAAACAGTTATTGCTAGATTTGCCAGACAAAGATTTTGATACAGTGGGCGGGTTTATTTATCATCTGATCGGACGGGTGCCGGAAAAAAATGAAACTGTGCTGTATGAAAATTTAGAGTTCAAGGTTTTGTCACTGGACGGAAATCGTATCAAAAAAGTGCGCGTCAAAATAAATTCAGAGTAAACATTCAATGGCATTGGCAAAGGGAGAAGGCATTGTTCTTTTTCATAAACAGTGGGGCGAGAACGATTTTTTGGTTCATTTGTTTATGGCAGATATCGGCAAACAATCCTTTGTATTAAAAGGCGGTTCGAAAAGCAAGAAGCGTGCTGCCTGGATAATGGGCGGCAATGTGTTAAATGTCATATATTATCAACGTCCGACCAGGACACACCATTATATCAAAGAAGCAGATATCCTTTTTTCGCCGCATATTTTTCCGTTGACCAATGAAAAAATCGCGCTGCTATTCAATTTTTTTAGA
>CAZCVM010000294.1:0-4071 GCA_964501965.1 uncultured Leptospiraceae bacterium
GAAAAAGGGACACGATAAAACCAATCGCAGCGAATTTCCTTAGGAAAGAACCAACTTTTTAAATAACTATATTGAGACTATTTGGGGCTTTTTTTTACTATCACGGGTATGTGGCAAATATTTATGAAAAAATCATGGGAAAACATAGTTATTTAAAACATAGTTATTTAAAAATCCCAAAAAAACAGACACAAATCGCAATAGTGAAAAACAAAGTATCCATAATATACAGGGTATACAGCATTATTCAATATTATAATGAAGAATTCAGAGGAAAAAACAAAAACGCGAGCAGAATGCTCGCGTTTTGGGTAAGGCAAAAAACTTATTGTATCGAAAAAATTTTAATAAACAAATCCCTTCGCCCAATAAGCTACAGAATCTTTGTAACGGTTGGTATGGTGGGAATCATAAGAAGTGTACTTATGCAAATAGGAATTTGAATAATTCCCTAAATTGCCGCTCCAGGCGGAAACCATACCATCATTGTCCAGCTCGCTGTCACCGTACACAGTTGCGCGTTTTTTACAACCACCCCACCAGTATCTTTTGGTGCATTTATTTTCTGATGGGAATCTGTCATAATAGGAACCTTTACTCGGATATGTTTGATTCCTATTGTAATTGACAACACCATCAATGGCCCACAAGCCCCAGTTCTCCCATTGACGATTGTACCAGGATTCGCCTGCTGTCGCGTCTCTGGAACCGAGCATATACATGTGCACTCTCTGGCCATTAGTTTTCTTGATATTATTGGGATGCATTACGCCTGCTGTCACTGATTTGCACCAGCTAGGAGTCAAATGATCCATAGCGTCTTTATCATAACCCAACCAATTGACAAGAGGCTTGGCCAACCAGTTGTTGCGCAAAGTATTTACCAAATCAGCCGCTGGACTTCCTAAATGAGGGGTAGCCAATGTAATGATCCGGCGCACTTTATTGCGCACAACATTGAATTGATATCTTTGATAACTGGATAAACCGTCATTGCTAGGGTTTGCCATTATGTAACGAGCAATCAATCCGCCCATACTATGGGCAACAATTATGATTTGACTATCAGAAACATTTCTATAAATTTGATTGGCTAGTTGAATAGCTTGGGGCTTTACATGCAACCGACCATCCCGATAAGTAATATAATAATTGTGGCCGTTTCGGCTGATATTGACAAACCGAGGTGCTGAGCTTGTGCTTTGGTGTTCATCACCATTCCAATAATCATAAGCGTCCTGCTTTGTCATATTTGGACTTGTGCCATGAACATAAACTACTGTTAGTGCTTGTACCTGAGCAACCGCTACCAGCAGTGCTGCAACCATAAATGCTTTTAATTTCATTGTACTCTCCTGTTTTTTTAAATGTTGTAACCTATTTTCAAGTATCTTTTCAGTGATTCGATTATTTTCAATCGAATTTTTCATTATCTACAGTTAATAAAGCAAACATTGTGCCAAATGTAGTTTAAATTGTTTTTTTGAGTAAAAAAAATATAAAAGTAAAGAATAAACCTACATTTTTCCTAATTATACTATAAAAATATTTTTTAGATACCATTTTTGCCCCAAAAAAATATGTTTAAATAACTATTGAGAAAAATAAAAACCTCAAAAAAATGAGAACTCTCAAAAATTTGAGAATTTATTGCGATATATATATTTTAAATTTGACAAAAAAAACCATAAAATGCAAATACATTGCAAAGGAAACGATGCATTTATATGAACATCACAAAACATCAATAAAATAAATCACAAATTATTAATCCTTCAAGGTTTTCCAGCTATGAATTGGTTTTATCTCATTAGTTTTGCGCACTTAACAAGTACCCTGGTTATTCTTTTTATCCTTGGCATATCGATTCGAAAAAAAAACAAAACCCGGGCAGAATACGCCTTTATCCTGCTGGGATGGGCATTTTTATTCTGGATACTCGTCTCTCTGGCGTCTCATATCGCAGCGCAACTTTCCGGTCCATCTCAGATATTGAGCGTATTGGGCGGACTGGCTGTGCTTAGCATCAGTTTAGCGGTTTACAATTTTAGCGAAGTATTTCCAGATGGTATCTATCTAAAACAAGGCAAAAACAGGCTAACATTGGCCATCGGAATATCTATTCCCATATCATCATTGATTTTTACCAATCAATGGATATTCAACTCCAAAGTTCACGGCGGCATTGTTACTTCCCAGTACGGTATCTTCTATTATATCACCAGCGCGTGGGCTTTTTTTTTGGTCATCGCTGGTTTGACCATTATTATATTTAAGTATCGGCGAACCAAAGAAAGCCGCAAAAAACTGCATATTCGCTTGTTTTTAATCGGGGCTTTGCTCAATCTCGCGATCACGACCATTTTTTCTTTTGTATTGCCCATATTGGGTTATGACAAACTTTTTTTCTTGGGGCCGGACGCGGCGTTGCTGTCCTTATCCCTGTTGGTCTATTCCATGATATTTCATCAGCTTTTTGACCTGCGTACAGCTACTCTTCGGTTTGCCTTATGGCTTTTGATCAGCTTCTTATTTAGCCTGGTATTTTATTTTGGTTACAATTGGATATTGTTTCACCAACAAGTCATCCAATTTTCCTTTTCACAGATCATTCCGCTGACTTTGATATTTTTGCTGGGAATTTTTTATAACAGAGTACTGCAAAATAAGGTAGACAGTTTATTTTTCCCGCAAGTAAAAAAAATGGAAGACCTGGTACTCAAACTCATTGACAAAAGGCTGTTAAAAAGCGGCAATTTTTTCATTGACAGGCTTTTGCAAACCATTTTGGAAACACTTTCCGAATCGGTCGGCTTTGGCAAAGGTTTCTTTCTTGCTGTAGGACATGACAATCAATTGTACTTTTATGGACTGGAGGAAAAAAGCCTGCCCATACGCGAACGCAATTTGCGCACCCTGGTTCGCCTGCAAATCCGCAATACTTTACCGGAAGCTTTTATCCAGGAATTGGACAAAATCATTTTGTTGGAAAAAGCAACCATAAAACCTTTTGACAAGGCATCAAATTTTAGCAACAAATACCCGCATGTGGTTAAATCTTTGAAAGAAATCTTTGTCAATCTGGAAAAGAAAAATTATGCTATACTCATACCGCTATTGTTTCAGCATGCTATACACGGGTTTCTAATACTTGGCCCCAAAAAAAATAATCTGCCGTATTATTCCCATGAACTCAAACGGCTGGAAGCCATTCGTGTCTTTATCACTATGAGCCTGCGCAACCAAGTTTACCTCGCAGAAGTAGAATCGGAAAAAAAGAAAGTTGAAGAAGAAGTCAATAAACTCACGCGATTTATTTCCAAGCAAAACACCACAAAAACAACCCATTTCAATCTCAAAGACAGAACCTTGATCTTTCAAAGCCAGGCTATGGAACAAATTTTTTACCAGACCAAGGAAGCCGCAGCCAACAATTATCCGGCGTTGATCACTGGAGAAACCGGCACTGGCAAAGAGTTGATTGCGCGGTCGATACATGACATTTCTGACCGCAAAGACAAACCTTTCATTGTTGTCAATAGTGCGGCAATACCAGGGACGCTCTGGGAAGACGAAATATTTGGCCATATCAAAGGTGCTTTTACAGACGCGCGCGCGGACCGTTTGGGAGCGGTCGCCCAAGCCCAAGACGGGACATTATTTTTTGATGAAATCGGAGAAATCCCCTTGGATATGCAGCCCAAATTGCTGCGCTTATTGCAAGAAAAGCAATACACGCCTGTAGGTGCTTCCAAATCGCATCAGACATTGTGCAGATTCATATTCGCGACCAACCGCAATTTGCAAAAAATGCAAGAGCAAGGCAATTTTCGATCCGACCTTTTTTACCGGATCAATGTTTTGCCAGTTCACATTCCGCCGCTGCGGGAACGCAAAGAAGATATTCCCGGCTTAGTAGAATACTTTATCAATGTTTACAATCGTGATTCCAACCGGCCGCCGGTAAAACTGGAAATGGATGCTTTGGATGTTTTGTTTCATTATGATTGGCCAGGCAATGTGCGTGAATTGGAAAATGTTGTTATCCGCATATTGGCAAGCTGCAAAAAG
>CAZCVM010000295.1:0-4062 GCA_964501965.1 uncultured Leptospiraceae bacterium
CAAGAAATCAGCGGAGTATCAGCGGATAGTGTGAAAGTGGCTGAGCGTGCGGGTCAGCTGATTTCAGAAGTGGTTCCAAGCATCAAAAAGACAGCGCAACTGATTCAGGAAATAGCTGCGGCTTCTAATGAGCAAGCAACCGGAGTGAAGCAGATAACTAATGCAATGGGACAGCTTGATCAGGTCACACAACAGAATTCAGCCGCGTCCGAAGAATTGGCTGCCACTTCCGAAGAAATGAATTCACTGGCACAACAGCTCAACCAAGTGATGAATTTTTTCAAAATTTAGTTTCGCCCTTCGAACTGATTTGCGAAAAAAATCGACAAAACATAGTTGTCACCTTTTAGTTTCGCATTGGTCAATTTGTATTTGAAAATATTCGTATATGGCAATGATAATGAAATTTCTTCCTTTTATTTTTTTTTCTTTAGTGGTTTTATTGTTACTTTTGGGCTATTCGTCGTGGCGAATTTTTGCCGTGTTTCGCGCATCAGTGATCGTCAAAACTGTGTATGGTATTGGGCTAGGCCTGATCGTCTGGAGTATTTATTTTTCTATGTTTGCCAGCATTATGGGATTGACAGGCCGGTTTTTAACATTATTTTCCTGGATAGGATTTGTCGGCCTGGGTCTATTCATGCTGTTATTTTTTTTGTTTATTGTTCGAGATACTTTGTATCTGGTATTGCAATTCGGTCCAGGAAATTTATTTATTAAGTATAAACAATTTTTCCTAAGAACATCGATATTTATTGTTGTGGGCTTGGGTATAAGTTTGACCGGGTACAGTATTTATTGCGCTATGGCTTCACCCAAAATGGAACACATTGTTTTGCGCAAAAAAAATCTAGCACCGGATTTGGATGGATTTCGATTCGTGCAAATTTCAGATTTGCATATTGGACCAATTTTGAAAAAAGAATTTTTAGAGCGCACCGTAAATCTAATCAATGCAGTCAATCCGGATGCTGTGATGATTACCGGCGATTTAATGGACGGCAGCGTTTCGTACCTGGGGAATGATATGCGTCCATTAGCAAAAATTCAGGCAAAATTTGGTACATTTTTTTCAACTGGGAATCATGAATATTATTCTGGGATAGATGTATGGATTCCTTTTTTGAAAAAAATGGGAATCAAGGTATTGATCAATGAGCATGATTCTGTCCAGGTTGGCAATGCGCGTTTATTGATAGTGGGGGTTCCTGACGCGCATGGCGCAAAATTTTCTTCACAACATCGTCAAAATTATCAGGCTGCTATGGCTGGCGCACCTTTTGCTGATTTTCGGATTTTGTTGGCGCACCAGCCAAGACAAATAAAGCAGGCTCTCAAATTTAATTTTGACTTATTTTTGGCCGGACATACGCATGGCGGGCAAATATTTCCCTTTCATTTTTTTGTGCGATTGGAACAGCCCTATGTGCGCGGTCTTCATCGAGAGTTGGATACCTGGATATATGTACACCGAGGTACGGGTTTTTGGGGGCCGCCTATGCGTTTAGGTGCTTCGCCGGAGATAACAATATTTGAGCTCAAAGCCGTGGATTGATTTTTTTTGTTTTTTGTGCCATTTTTCATTGAATTGCTGATTGATTCTCACATTTTATAAATTTTTTGACTTATTTTTGGGGCAGATTACATAGTTATTTAAACATAGTTATTTAAAATCCAAAAAAAGTAAAATTTTTAAAAAAATAATATTTCCTTGGGACAAATTGGCCTGACCTGAGCTTTATTTATAGTAGAGATACTATTTTGTTCAGAGGTGAATTATGAATCCCAAATCCAAGCCTAAAGATTATAAAAATCATACCAGTGTCAGCCTGAAAGAGCGGCATATAAAGATTTTGCATCAAACTGCTGAAGAATTGAATATTTCCACAAATGATTTAATGATCTTGCTTTTGCGGTATATCAATGAACGTGCTTTTGCTATTGTCGGCAAACGTGAACGGGTAAAATACCAATTGCCAGAAGGGGCTATTCATATTGTGAATTTATATATTGGGCAACGAGATTATGAACGTAATTTGGATGCCAGAAGGTTTGGTAAGGTTTCGGTTTCCTGGCTTTTGGCTTATGCAATTGATCATTTTTTATGTATAATTATAAAAAAAATTCTTGAAAGCTTTGCTCGAAATAAAGAAATTTTAAATAACTATGTTAGCCCACAGACATTTTTGGTAAATAAATTTCCAAAACGCATTAGAATGGTCTCTTTATGGTATCCTCAAATAGAATAAAAAGTAAAATCACGCGCCTAAAACCTCAAATCCCGAAACCGTCAGCCGTTAAACCAAACTTTCTACAAAAAGCCCATGCCAAAGCTAAATGAAAACAATCTATCTGTAGAGTCTTCTAAAGCCCAATAATAGCCGGATTTTATAACAAAAATAAAGCCATTCAAACGAATTTCCGGTCCTAAATAATGGATTCTCGGATCAGCCATCCAGGGTTTGTGCCAGGTATACAAATAGGACGCATTGAGTGCAGCCGCAAGACCGCCTATCTGGGTCAAGGCTTGCAATCCAAAACCCAGGTTGGACTTAAAACCCATAATCCCAGGCTCAATGCCCATACGGATTCCTTTTTCGCCGTATTTATCCAATCTCCAAATAAATCCAGCTTCTATACTAGCAATTTGCGGATTACTAAAATTCATGCCTGCGAAAAATGGCGGCACTGCCATTTTTCTATGATGTCCTGGAGGAAGGGCTGCGCACAGATTCGTTGCAGTAAACAAAAATAAAAATATCGCCATTATTTTTTGCATATTATTATCCTTTATTTTTGACATTCTCAATCAAACAGTTGGCAACATTTTACAAAACGCATTGAAAAATGCAAATATTTTTTTAATGTTCACCGTATCATGTTTAGCCATATTATTTAATTCAAAGAAAGTAAGATCAAAGCCGATTAGAATAATAGTATAGTGTCATGTGAGTGAATGCCTGGGCTAAAGAAAAATATTTCTGCCAATCAATTGCTGTGCGATTTTGATAGTCTTGGCCATCAATAGTTATTTAAAAATTTTTTGATAAAATAGGCAGATAAAAAGGGATAATAAGCATGAAAAAAATCATTGTAAATATGTCTATGCGGTACAAATTTATATTTGCTGGTTTTGCGATATATTTGACATCCGCGTTAATCATATTTATTTATTTAATGCCATTGATAGAAAAAAGCCTGATTGAAGGCAAAAAACGGACTTTGCGGGAAATCACTGTTTCAGGTCTTGCCATAGTAAAGCATTTCTATGAAAAACAGGAAAAAAATATTTTATCGAAAGAACAGGCTCAGGAAGAGGCAAAAAAGGCTTTGCAAAAAATCCGTGATGGCGAAGAAATGAAGGATTATCTATGGATAAATGATTTTCAATCGGTGGTGGTGATGCATCCTTATGCCCCAAATTTAGTTGGCCGCAATTTATCAGATCTAAAAGATCCAAATGGTAAAAGATTCATGTTCGAGTTTGTAAAGGTTTGCGAGAAATATGGACATGGATTCGTGGATTATGTCTGGCAGTACAAAGATGACAAATCAATGATTGTCAAAAAAATATCTTATGTTCATACCTTCAAACCATGGAATTGGATTGTTGGAACAGGTCTTTATTTTAAAGATGTCCAAGATATTCTCAATCGTATTTATTTGAATCTAATTGTTTTATTTTTAATTTTGGGTTTTATGATAGTATTCTTAGTGCTTTATATGTCCAAACTTTTTTCGCTGCCTATTCAAAAATTGACAGATGGGTTTTCCAGTGCGGCTGAAGGTGATTTGACAAAGACCATACAATATTTTTATACTGATGAGATAGGATCTTTGTGCCGCTTGTTCAATGATTTTATCGCGCGTATCAATGTCGCTTTGACGGAAATCAAAGAAACAGCGAACTCATTAACAATGTCGTCCGAGGAATTGGCAAGAGTTTCTCAAAAACTGAATGAAGGTGCTCAAAATATGAGCATGCAATCCGCGCAAGTTGCTTCCGCTGCCGAGCAGATGGATATGAATGTGAGCACGATGGCTTCCACTACAGAGGAGATG
>CAZCVM010000296.1:0-4056 GCA_964501965.1 uncultured Leptospiraceae bacterium
ATAAGAAAAAATAGATTTCTTTTGCGGAAAATTATTGTTTTTTGTTTGAGTTTTTTCTTATTAATAATGCTTTATTTGTTTTTTTGTGATAAAATTTTGCTGCATTTTGTTTGAATATGTTGACATATTTGAAGGATTAAAAAAATATTTCATTGATATTTATTGGTTATTATTAATAATAACCAATAAATATAATATTAACTAATAAAAGAATGGATGAATATATAAATCAAAGTATTTTTAATAATTGTTGAAATATACCCAACAGAAAATGGTTTTTCCAACCGGATTACAATTTTCAATAAGTATGGAATAAGTTGTGGGAGACGAGTATGTGGATTAAATGGAGCCGTTATCGCTTTGATATTGCCAAGCGTATTTTATATATTTTAGAGGCATTGAAGCCTTTTATCAGGGTTTTGTTTATCGGTGGTATTGCAATTTTATTGTGGGAACAAAATTCCTTGGATACCCCAATGGTTGTGACTCTGTCTGTGGTTTTTATTGCCAATATTATAGTCTATTTTGCGGTGATACGACACAAGAAATATTCGACATTGAAAATTTTTGCTTATATTTCTCTAAGTTTGTGTTTGACAATTTTTTCTATGTTGGTTATTACCACAGGCGGCATCAAAAGCGAGTTTTACCTGGCCTTTTTGTTTTACATTGCATTGCTGCCTTTTTTTCAGTTAGGATATCCATCCTGGGAGCAAATGCTGACCGGATTGACGATCGTATTGATTTACAATGCCATTATTGTAGTGACTGGTTTGGACGGACAATTGTCCAGTCTGTTGTTGCGCAATTTTTTCTTTTTATTTTTAGTGTTTGTTTCTGCTATTTCTGGATATGTTTTGACTAGTCAAAATACTAAATTGAAAACGCTCAATAGTGAGTTGGCTGGGAAAAATATCGAATTAGTGGAAAAAAATGAGCTTGTTAAGGATTCTTTGAACAAAATTCAGATACTGAAAGAAAAGCAGGATGGAGATTATTTTTTAACCTCATTGCTTATTGAGCCGCTAAGCGAAAATACAGTAAAAAGCGATTATGTGAAAGTTGATTTTTATATCCAGGAAAAAAAGAGATTTAAGTTCCGTAAATGGGAAAAAGAAATTGGCGGAGATATTTGCATCGCTCATACGATCACGCTATACGGCAAACCATATACATTGTTTTTGAATGCGGACGCAATGGGCAAATCAATTCAGGGTGCGGGCGGTATACTGGTAATGGGAGCGATTTTTAAGTCCATTGTTGAGCGCACAAAAGCTTCGCCATTGTCGCAGAAAATTTATCCAGAAACCTGGCTGATCAATGCGTTCAATGAAATGCGCGGAGTTTTCAATACTTTTGACGGGTCTATGTTGATTTCTCTGGTAATGGGCCTGGTTGATGACGCGAGCGGTCTGGTTTATTATGTCAATGCTGAGCACCCATGGACTGTGATTTTTCGAAATGGCAAAGCTTTGTTCATTGAACATGAAATTACTTTCCGTAAGCTGGGTACGGTGGGAGTTGAGGAAACTCCGTATGTGAGAATATTGCAATTGCAAGCCGATGATGTTTTGATCATGGGTTCTGACGGCCGGGATGATATCGCGCTGGCCAATCAGCCGGAAGGGCAAAGAAAAATAAATTCTGATGAAACAGTATTCTTAAAATTTGTCGAACAAAGTGGCGGCGATTTGATGCGCTTGGTGGATATTATTGCGGACAAAGGAGAGATAACGGATGATCTTTCTTTGTTACGAATCTCTTATTTAAAAGCGGAAAGTAATATCCCATTGGTAGATATTCCCAAGGTTATTTATCACGCGAAACAAAAAGCGCAAATGGCTGTAGATAGCCGCAATTATGCGGAAGCAATCCAAATTTTGGAAACAGATTGCGTTTTGGAAAATCCGCATCCGACAATATTAAAAAATTTGACAAAATTATTGTACCAGACCAATGATTTTGATCGAATGTGCCATTACGCTATGCAATATATTGAGTTGATGCCTTCGGATTCCGAGACTATTTTTTTGACAATTCTTTGTCAAAAAAGATTGGGCAATTTTTTGAAAGCAGCGGAATTGGGTGAGCGGCTGATCTTACGAGATCCTTACAAAGTAAAATATTTTTTTGGTCTGGCTGATGCATACACACATTTGCAAAATTTTGTCAGAGCATGGGAGATGATTGAAAAAGCGACTGATTTGGACAATGAAAATGAGGAAGTAGCGGAACTGAAAAAAATAATTGCAGATAAAATAGAGGAACAACAAAAAATCAAGGTTCAAACATAGTAGGCCAGCAATTTATTTTAGCTAGGTTGCCTTCGTAAAAAAAACTCAGGGTAGATCAAGACGGTATTCGTACCAAAAGATTTGTTTGTTTGTTGCAGCCTGTTTGATCATTTTTTCTTTGGCGGTCAATTGGGATTGTCCGGTTTTTATTTCAACAAGAATAATGGCCATGCCGTCAGGATATTTGTCGTTTTGATCGAAAACCACAAAATCAATCGGTTTGCCTAGAAAGTGACAATCACTGGCTTGAAACGGAAAACCTGGCAAGTATGGAGCGAACTGTTCGGCGATTTGTCCGCGAATGATGGACTTGGACCGTTGTCTGGTTTTTGCTTCCAGATCAGGCAATTTTTCTTGCCATATATGATCCATGCGGCGCATCCCCTGGTGAAAGGTAAGATACAAAAGGGCTGCGATAAAAAGCGCAACAAAGATTAGGATAAAAATAATTGCATACATCGGAAAATACATATTGCGGCCTCTTAAGTGATGGTCATTTTTATACTTGTAAAGAAAGGTGATTTATGGAAACACAAAAAAGAAGGACAGATTCAGAGTCAAGCATATCTGGGCCTCAAACAGTTTTAATCACTGGCGGCTCTAGCGGCATAGGTTGGGAATTGGCCAAATTGTTTGCTGCGGACGGTTACCAAATCGTCATTGTTTCATTGCGCAAAGAGGAATTGGAATATGCCAAAGAAGAGCTGAGCCGACAATTTGGCGTGCTTGTAGCTATTTTGCAAAAAGATTTATCTATGCCGGATTCGGCTCGCCAAGTCTATGAGTTTGTCTGTCAACAAAATTTGCATGTGGACATTTTGGTCAATAATGCGGGTTTTGGCAGTTTTGGCGCGTTTCAGGAAACATCATTAGATCATGAATACAAAATGCTTTTGCTCAATTGTGGCGCGACAATGGCATTGACCAAATTTTTTTATCCGCGAATGGTTGAAAAGGGTCAGGGCAAAATACTAAATATTGCGTCCACAGTGGGGTTACAACCAACCCCGAACATGGCTGCTTATTCAGGTTCCAAAGCTTTTATCAAATATTTTTCTTTGGCTCTTAGTGATGAGGCTAAAAAAAATGGAGTAACAGTGACCACAGTATATCCTTACGCTACGCGTACCAATTTTGATCAAGCTGCCAATATGACCGGACATCGATTGTTCGAAAATCCATTTACCCAGGAACCCGACACAGTAGCCAAAGCCGCATACAAAGCTATGCTCAAGGGGAAATTGCAAGTATTTTTGCCGCGTGGAAGTTGGTTGGTTTTTGGTTTTTTGTATAGATTTTTGACCCAGCGCGGAAAAATGCGTTTGGTAAAATGGGGTATGCGTTCCGGATAATGTTTTTAGATTTTCAATATCAAAAAAGAAAGATGCAGGATACACACTACTGCAAAATAATAACAAAATAAATAAAATCTTTTTATCGGGCGATAAAAAGATGGCAATGGAGAATCAGATGAATGATTTATCAAAAAAAAATACAGCAAAATATTTTAAGCGAATAGACAGAAATTTTTCTTTACGGTTTTTTCTGGTTGTATTTTTTCTTTTATGTACTATGGGTATTTTTGCTCAAGACGGCACTTCTGGGAGTTCTTTGGTCAATCTCAATCATTTTGATCTGTATGCCAGACATGGTTACAACCATGAGCAGTTGTTCAAGGCCTTGCGTGAAGGAACATTGGATAAAACAATCAATAATGAAGCAAATAAAACAAGTACGGATACCCATGCGAACAATACCCAAA
>CAZCVM010000297.1:0-4056 GCA_964501965.1 uncultured Leptospiraceae bacterium
ATCTTCCATTGTGGCACCGTTTTTTTTCTTGGGCTTACCTTGCTTATCCAAGTTTTCATTTTTCCATTCTGCTTTGGCGTCTTTTTCGAGCTTTTGCAGGATTTCTTCATAATCTGCCTGGAGCAACAAATGCATACCACCCTGTAAATCCAATCCCAACTTAATTTGTTTGGCCATTAAATGTTCTTCAATCCAACCAGTACGGATAATGATATCTTCCACTTCTGGATATATGCGAATGGAATTGGCCAGTGCTAATGTTATTTTGAAGCTGCGAAAGACAAGAACAGGCTGCACAATGTCTGTGTTATCATTATTGGACGATTTTATATTTTTTTCATCTGCGTCATTCTTATTGGTCTTGGCACGCAATACACTTTTCTTTTTAACCGTATCTAGGGTGACTTCAAAACCGTCGCTACGGTAACGCTCGGCGATCTTTTCCAATTTTTCTTTCGGGGTTCCAGCTGCAAACCGGACTTCCATAACCTTAAGCCCCAATGTTGGGTACAATAATAAGGAAGAAAAACCTAAAATGAAAAAAATTATTAGAAATCTGTTAAAAAAAGATTGTTTCATTGTACTTTGGCTTTCTATCGTTTTAGTATTTGAATTTTTGTATTCGTGTATTTATAGCGTATTCATTAGTGCGGTATTTTCGTAATAACTCAAACTGCTGTATTCAAATCGATTGCGTACTCACCATACATTATATTGTTCCTATTTAGTCCTAATGTATCTAAATTCACGCGATTAATACTTTCGGGAAATTTTTTTCCCTTTGCCGGAGCGAAAACGTAGTATTACAAAAGCCGCACCTATAGAACCAAAGATGAAAATCTTTAGCAGCAAGTCAAATTGTTCTTTTCCTAGCTTCCAAAAATTTGATTTATTTTCCGGTTTAGGTGTTGAAATGCCTGAGCTTGCCGCATTGGTTTCCGTTAAAGAGGCAATTTTCATATTTCGGCCCTGGGAATTATCATTTGCATAGCTTTGTTCCAATTTATGGATAGCGGCTGTTAGTTTTTCGGTTCCAGGTACATGACGAATGAAATGAGTGGACACAAAATTTTCTGTAGCACCGTAAATATTGACAAGAGGCTTGCTATTGAGCTTTTTTCCGCCAACAAGTGTTGTGTCCTCATTCACGGATTGGGAAGAAACAGTTTGATCAGGATTGGATTGTTTAGTCAGTGTATCCGATTTTTCGTCACGGTTTACAGGTTGGCGTGTTTCTTGGCCAACAGAACGGTCCGTTTCAGACAATTTCTTTTTAGTTGATTTGTTGGTCTGTGCGGCGGGAGTATTTGCTTTGCTATTTTGCCTGTCATTAGCTCTTTTTTTTCCGTTTGTTTCATTTTTGAAATACATCGGACGGTGATTGGACTGGTATTTCGATGACTTTTGGGCTGAATTCGCGTTTGTCTTTTTTTTGCTGGAATCATTATCGGTATTGTTGTTCGATTTGATGTCCGCATTGTTTATGGGTTGAGGTGAAGAATGATCCTTATCGGAGTCTCCCTTTTTTGCCTCTCTTGATTGGTCAGTGCTGTTTGCGTCGGTGTTTTTCTTATTTGTAGTTTTTTCTTTTCTAGTTTTTTCTGGGGTATTTTTTTGTCTGGCTTCCGACTGAGATGCTTTGTTATTTTTTTCTGAAACATCCGCTTTATTTTGATGTGTTGAATCTTCCGTGGATATTTTCTTTTGTCTATTAATTTTGTCTTGCTTTTTCTTGTCCTGCTTGTTTTCGGGAGATTTCTTTTGACCCTTGGTTAAATCCTCCATTGTTTGTTTGAACGCATTTTCAATAAACTCCGGGGCAGCTTGTGCAGACATGGGTACAAAGGATACAAAAGAAACAATGGAAACAAATAAAGAAACATAGACAAAATCCACGATAAAATGCAGCGTACCAAATTGCCTGCGACTTGCGCAAGCAATTTGTGGCAATTTTGCGCCTATTTTATTGCCTTGGCCTTTTAAGTAGGATTGTGTATCTTGTTTTTTTTTCTTTGTCAATTCCATGTCCATTTGGCTGCCTTTGTAAAAAAAATTATTTATCTGAAAATACTATTCTATTTTTGTTGTGACCGCTGATTTAGCAAACTCCACTTTTGTATTATCGGCAATTTTGAGAACCACTTTATTTTCCTCAGGTTTGACTGCTACAACCAACCCAAATATACCGCCAGAGGTTATCACTTTGTCACCTTTTTGCAATTCATTGATCATTTTTTGCCTTTGCTTTTCTTTCTTTTGATTGGGCCGGATCAATAAAAAATAAAAAATGACAAACATGATAATCAATGGTAAAAACATACCAAATGCTCCACCTGCGCCCGGCTTTGATTGATCCTGTGCCAGCAATGGAGTCAATATGGCAGTACTCATAAAAACCGTGATTGTGGCACGATAAAACATTTTTTGGATTGAATTTTTTGCTTGTTTATTTTTAGGGAAATGCATGGTATCCTTCTTTCTTTTTGCTTTCATTTGAAATTTTTTGTTGTTTCTTAAATATTTCTTTATTGCTTTTTTATTTCTTCTATTACTTCAATGTTTCTATTTGTCATTATTTTGTCATTATTCTTTTACTTTTTTGATTTTTTGCTTTATAAAATAAAAAATCAAAATAAAGCGCAATCATAGACAATGTATAATGCAAATATTTGGCTAATCCTCAAAAAATCATGCCAAGCGTCAAGTCAAATTAATTTCTAAAAATTCACAGGTTTGCGCGGCTTTGCAAAAAACTTTCCAAAATAATTGCTGCTGCAATGCTATCTTTCATTTGCTTGCGCTTTTTAGCTGGTATTCTTTTTTCTTGCATAAAGCTATCTGCTTCATTGGATGTATAACGTTCATCCATAAAACAGATCGGCACATGCGTGGTCTGCTGCAAAGAATCTTTGAATTGTTCCACTTTCTGGGCTGCCGGTCCCTTTGTTCCGTCTATACTCAAAGGCATCCCCAAAACAATGCCGACAATACGCCTAGATTGCAAATAATTTGTCAACTCTTTGAGTACTCCGACCAAACCCAATTGTTTATGCGCCAGGGCCGGCAATGGATTGGCAGATATTTGCAATCCATCACTTATAGCCAAACCAATTCGGGCATCTCCATAATCCACTGCCAGCAATGGACCTTGAGCAGGTATTTGATGGTTGTGCACTAAAATTTTATTTTCCGTTTTGCTTTCCTTCCTTATTCAGCATCCTATAATATAGTAGACTCGCACTACCAGGCCCGAGTCGCCGCCACCACCTAGAGATGGTATCAATCCAATTTCTCGTTTCTATCTTCCGTGTCATCCTTACTGGCTTTAGCTATGCCATATTTACTTCCTTTCAAAAAATCCACAAATATCTTCACTTGCGGATCTGTCATATCCAACTCCTGATCCGCTAATTCCATTGCCTGACGAATCGACATTCCAGAACGGAAAAAATGTTTGAAAGCCAGTTTTACATTTTGTCTGGACTGAGCATTTATGCCTGATCTGCGCATTCCAACAACATTCAGACCATAAATCAATCCGCGATCACCAGCCACCATAGTAAAGGGAGGTATATCCTTTGTGACTCTGCTATGCACGCTCAAAATACAACCCTGGCCCACTCTGCGAAATTGTATAACAACTACAAAACCTGACAAAAAAGCACGGTCTCCGATTTCCACATGACCGGCTAATGTAGCTCCATTGGCCATGATAACATTATTGCCGACGATACAATCATGTGCAATGTGTGCATTGCCCATCAAAAAATTTTCATTGCCCACAATGGTTTTTCCGTCTTCGTATATAGAACGATGTATTTGAACCATTTCTCGGACCACATTTTTGTGGCCAATGTAAACTGTGGACCGTTCTCCTTTGAAACCCGTGGATTGAGGATCCAAGCCAATCATACAAGACGGATAAAAATGATTGTTGTCTCCAATCTCGGTAGGCCCCTGAAACACACTATGCGCATCTACTTTGTTGTTTTCTCCCATTTTTACCTCTGGACCAATGACAACATAGGGACCAATGTCACAGGAATCAGCTATCTC
>CAZCVM010000298.1:0-4054 GCA_964501965.1 uncultured Leptospiraceae bacterium
TTCAAAATCTTCAAAATCAAAACCCGGAACTACAGTGCAGCCGGCCAGTGTGAACTCGCCACTGCTATATGCCCGTTGCCACCACCCTGCTGGAACCAAAACCTGAGGCTCTGCTTTTATTTTCCACTCGGTTCCCAGCAAGTAACGATAGAAGTGGCCTTCGGGGCTTACTTGTTCCAGCACCAAAGTGTCGCCTTCATAGAAATGCCACATCTCATCGGAACTTACCCGGTGCCAGGCTGACACCACGCCTTTGGGTAACAAGTAGTAGATGCCCGTTCCATAGTTTCTGGACGAGACACCCGTATCAATTTTTTGCTCAGAACGATAGGTCTCCCTGTAATAGCCCCCTTCGGGATGCGGCTGCAGCTCAAGCTCTTTTATCAGGGTTTCAAGATTCATCAGCGAATGTAACGATGGATAACCTGGACGACATACTCTTGCTGACTTTCGGTTAGACCATTGTACATGGGAATAGAAAGGGCCTTGCGGTAATACGATTCCACGTTCATGAACTCACCGGCCAGATACGTACCTCTGCGCTTGATAACCACATGATGATAGAGCGGGATGTAATGAACCTGAACCATGATCCCTTCCTGACGCAGGTAGTGATACATGTCGTCTCGGTTGTTGATCTTCAATGGATACAGGTGGAAGGCATGTTCATCTCGGTTTCCGGGTGGTAACTCCAGTTTCCTGTCACTTTGCAGGTTTGAAAGCAGACTATCATAACGCCTAGCCAGGTTTCGTCGCTCTTCAACAATAGACTCCAGCCGATTCAGCTGAGAGTGAATCAGCGCCGCCTGTATGTCTGTGAGATTCAGGTTCCAACCCAGCTCATTTACCTGGTATCTCCAGGTCCTCTCGTCTTGCCGCACAATTCCGTTATTCCGCAGTAGGCGACATTTCTCTGCCATGGAGCCAATGTTGGTGAGAATGGCTCCTCCCTCACCTCCAGTTATGTGTTTTACGGCCTGAAAACTCAGTATTTCGATGTCCGCATATTTGCAGGAACCAACATGGTCCACTTCATTGGCCGTGGCATAGCTTGCTCCTAGTGCATGACTCTGATCGAGCAATATTCTGAAATGGTATCGTTTTGCAAGTAGATACAGTGCTCGAGCATTTATGGGATTTCCTGCAAAGGAGACCGCGCAAATCACATCCGGTGTTCCCTGGTAACGAATTTTGTCTTCGATAGCAGTGACGTCGAGATTGTAATTGTCATCAACGTCTACAAAGTCGATTTCGGCGCCCAATTTAAGAGCTGTGCCTGCCGTTGAAATAAAAGAGAGTGGAGTCATCCATACGCGGCTTCCCTTGCTTACCCCCAACACCTGATAGGCAAGCATAAGTGCAGATGAGCCTGAATTCACGGTAACTGCATGTCTGCAGCCAAGTTTGTCGCACAGCGCCTGTTCTAATGCAGCCGTGCGCTCGCCCCGCGTAATGATAGGTCCTTTCAGAACGTCATTTACGGCAGCGATATCCTCCTGGTTCAGCAATGGTCGGGCGTAGGGTATTTCTTGTCTGGGTTCCTGCATCATACGTCTTTGAATTTAAGCAGATTCTCGGCACCAACCTTTTCTTCTGCCTGCTGCAATGCATATGCCGACTCAAAAAGAACAATGGGATGCCCTTCAAGATCTGTGGTGACATGTGTTGAAAAAGCCGACTCCAGTTTAGAAATGACCGTTTCGTCGTCTGGCAGCCATCTCGCCGTATAGTAATTTACCCCACTTAACACTAGTTCAACTCCATATTCCTGCTGCATGCGGTGGGCAACCACTTCAAACTGGAGTGCTCCAACGGTACCAAGGAGGAGCTCATTTCCAACACCACCCGGAACTTCAAAAACGTGTACTACCCCCTCTTCCGACAATTGCGTAAGACCTTCACGCAGCTGCTTTCGTTTAAATGGATCTTTTGTGGCCGCTTTCATAAAATGCTCAGGAGAAAACAATGGGATCACGTCATAGTACACCTTGTGACCCTTGTACATGGTAGAGCCAATTCTAAAGTTTCCGGGGTTAAAAATGGCCACAATGTCGCCTGGAAATGCTTCATCCAGAAGGCTTCTTTCATCACCCATGAGCGTATGCGGCGTACTCACGCGGATTTTTTTCTGATTTCGATGCTCTTTCACTTCCATTCCGCGTTCAAACTTACCCGAGGCAACCCGCACAAAAGCAGTACAGTCGCGATGATCCGGGTTCATGTTGGCCTGTAGTTTGAAAACAAACCCAGTGAAAGGAGCATCCAGATCTATCTTTTCGGTTCCCGACTCGCTGTAGGGCTGCGGAGGAGAAGCCAGGTTCTTGAAATGCTCTAAAAACACATTCAACCCAAAGTTGTTGAGAGCCGATCCAAAGAAAATGGGAGTAGCCTCTCCGGTGCTGAACTTCTTAGGGTCCATGTTGTGAAACTCCTCTTCAATCAACATGATCTCTTCTGTAAGCTCCTCTCGCTCAGCATCTGAAATTCGTGCCTTGCTCAATGCCTCACTGACATCGTCAAATTCAAGATATTCGGCCTCGTAGGCTCCATGCTTGGTTTTGGTGTATAGATAGGTTTTCCCACTTATAAAATCGTGGATTCCCTGAAAATCACCGCCATAACCAATTGGCCAGGAGGCAGGAACCGGATGTATTCCCAGTTTATTTTCGATGTTGCTGATGACTTCCAGGGGTGACATACCGGGGCGGTCGTACTTGTTCACAAAAGTGATGACCGGTATCCTTCTCAGCTTACAGACTTCAAAAAGTTTCTCGGTCTGCTCCTCCACCCCTTTAGCACTATCAATTACCATAAGCGCAGTATCAGCTGCAATCAAGGTCCGGTAGGTATCTTCGGAGAAGTCTTTGTGGCCTGGCGTATCCAGCAGATTGTATTTGATGCCACCATTTTCAAAACGAAGGATAGAAGAGGTAACCGAAATACCACGTTCCTGCTCAATCGCCAGCCAGTCCGATACCGCATGCCGGGCAGCTTTGCGCTGCTTGATAGAGCCCGCTTCGCGGATGGCCCCGCCATATAACAAAAGCTTCTCGGTGAGGGTTGTCTTCCCTGCGTCTGGGTGAGAAATGATGGCGAAGGTTCGCCTCCGCTGTGCTTCTTCGATTATTCGGGATTTTTCCTGAACGAGTGTCTGCTCTGACATGTATCTTTAATTTTTACCCAAAGGTACCACTTTTAGCTTTCTGGCTGGAAATCTCCTCTGTTGCTTTGTTGAATAATCTCGACTTCATAGTTATTGCTGTCTATCTGCTGTTGATGGTGTTCGTAGCCTGGATTTTCAGGCAAACCGAGCAGCGATCCATCACCGATTTTTTTGCCGCGGGAAAGAAAAGCCCCTGGTGGCTGCTGGGTATCTCTATGGTGGCCACCACTTTTGCAGCTGATACTCCGCTAGCCGTTACGGGAATTGTAGCCAGTGAAGGCATAGCCGGTAACTGGATTTGGTGGAACCTGATGGGTTCAGCTTTACTTACGGTCTTTGTCTTTTCCCGTCTTTGGAAGCGCAGTAGCGTACTCACCGATGTGGAATTTGTAAACATCCGTTATTCAGGGAAACCCGCCCGCTTCCTCCGAGCCTTCAGAGCCATTTACCTGGCCTTCCCCATAAACTGCATCATTTTAGGATGGGTCACCGTTGGGATGTCAAAAATCCTGACCGTAATAACCGGGGGAGAACAGTGGCTGATTTTGGCTGGAATTTACCTACTAACAGGAATCTACATCGCACTGGCTGGCATTTGGGGAGTGCTGATTACGGATGCGCTTCAGTTTTTCATTGCCATAATTGGTTCCATCGTTTTTGCCGTGCTGGCCGTCGATCATATTGGCGGAATGGAAGTAATCAGGACTCAGATTCCAGCGCTTGGCTCCCATTTCCTGGAGTTTTTTCCAAGCAGCAGCTCAGAGATATTTGCCAGCTTCCTTATTTGGGTGAGTATGGCCTGGTGGGCCTCTTGGTATCCCGGAGCGGAGCCGGGCGGAGGTGGTTATGTGGTTCAACGGGTAATTTCTGCCCGAAGTGAGCGTGACGCCG
>CAZCVM010000299.1:0-4045 GCA_964501965.1 uncultured Leptospiraceae bacterium
CCTGCTTCTCTGTGTATTGCCTGGGCAATGATGTCGAATAAAAAGTCAACATCGGCTCAGGCTTGCGCTCGACATGAATGTACTCCATATTTCGCGATCCATAAAAACCCCAAAATAAAAACAAAAACGCAAAAATCGAGAAAAACAAACTACTCGCAAAAGCGGCATACGGATTCATATTTTCATTATACAAAAATGGTATGGCTACACCATATACTTGCAATCCAAACAACAATGCAATCAACACGAAAAAAAAGGCAACAATACGCACCCAGACCGGCTCCGTCATTTTTTTCCAGGATACGTTCCATTTATCCGCAATCGATTGCTCAATTTGCAAGCACAACAAATGCTTGGGCTTTATATCCGGCCAAAAAATTGATTTCCTTTTATTTTTTTGCTCATTACTTAGACTGAAAAAAGAATTTTTATCTTGCAAATCGTCCAACTGTTTACGCCGCCTATTTGAGCCATGTTGATCAAACATCGTTTGCACAGTAGCTAAACCCCGGACCGGCCATTCACCCCATTCCTGCAAAAGAGTTGCCGTTTGCTTTATCTCAGCAAAATTTTCTGTCTGTTTTAGCAAAATCGACAATGTAGAACGCAAAGAATCCTGGACTAGACTCAATTCATATTGGTAGACAAAACCGGAACCTTGATCCGGAGATTGATCTTTGCCTTTTGTCCACACTCGAATATGCAGATAATCAAAAAATTGCGGCTCAAGATAAAAAAAAGAATCACTGGCAAAATCCTTGATTTGGATTTTTTTTTGTCCCCAATCTATTTGCAAACTGTATGGCGGTTTTTTTATGATTTTTGTAATTGTATTCACGGAAATAAAAAAAAGAAAAAAACCAATGATAAAAAAAAGAATAAATGAAGTAAATTTGCGTTTTTGCCTGGGGCCAACCGCATAAACCATCATCCCCAGTCCAAACAATGCGAAGGGAATAACAAACCACAGCCACTGATTTGATATTCCAGGCGGATGAAAAGAAAGCATTTCTGAAACCGGCATTACATTTCCTTGCTAGTATTTCTTTTGATTTTTCTTATAAATATGGATCAATCGACTTTAGCACCCGTCCATGCAAGCGATTTTTTATTTTTATTACGGCATTCAATTTCTCCATCTCACTAAATAAATTTTTAGCCACAAAAAATTTTATTTAAATTATTTACATTCAGTATAAAATAAAAAATATTGCTATAATATATATTTTTTTCGATAATTCACTTGACATTTTTTCTAAATCTACATTTATTTGCCTATATGAATACAGAAAAAAAAAATATGGCAATTGCCTGTCTTGATCTGGAAGGCGTTCTCGTACCGGAAATATGGATCAGTGTAGCCCAAAAAACCGGAATAGATGACTTGTTGCTAACCACTAGAGATATTGCAGATTATGATGAATTGATGCTTCACCGGTTACAAATACTAAATAAGCACAATCTAACGATCCACGATATACAGCAAGTCATCCAAAATTTAACACCATTGCCGGGAGCTCTGGCCTTTTTGGACTGGCTACGCGAACAGACTCAAGTGATTATACTTTCGGATACTTTTCAAGAATTCGCGCTGCCATTGATGAGGCAATTGAAAATGCCGACGATTTTTTGCCACAATCTACAAATCAATGAACAAGGACAAATCACAAATTATCAATTGCGTCTCAAAAATCATAAAAGTAAAGCAGTGGCAGCTTTTCAACAATTGAATTTTTTTACCATTGCCGCAGGCGATTCATACAATGATACATCTATGCTAAAACAAGCGGACCAAGGCATTTTCTTTTGTCCCCCAGAAAGCATAACAAAAGAATTTCCAGAATTTCCGGTAACAGACAATTATGAACAATTAAAACAAACCTTATCTTCGTTTATTTCTCAATAATAAATAAACACAATAATCAATAAAAATTCCATACAACAAGGAGATCGCTGGTTCATGTCCGCCCAACTTATTTTTCTATTGCAAATACTACTCAATAGCATGATATTGTTAATGGCAGTTTTAGCTTTGCTAAAATTGCCCTTTAGCAAAGCTAAATTGTTATTGTTTTTCTTAATAGGTGCCAAGCTTTTTTATATCAATGTACAATTAATATTGCACCTGCCCAATCTTTTGCTGGAACAGGCAAGTTTTCTCTCTCCTATGATTTATGTCGGCGGAGTATTGCTAGCCAGTTCCTATAGTTTTCTTATTTTCCATATTGCGTCCTTGAACCAGGAGTTTTCTAAACCGCGTTTTTGGCTATTTCAAAGCAATCATCTGGTATTGGCCACACTCGCAGTCACCGGCTTTATCGAAAAAGGCATGTTCCAATCTCTCAATGGTATTTGGAAACCTATTTACCATGATTTTTTTGCATACTATGCTTTTTCTTTATTGGCCTTTGGCATCTATGTATCCTGGATGCTTATTTATTCCTGGAAAAAAAACGCAAAAACAATCGTATCCTATCAAATGAATACCATTTTTATTACTGGCCTTGGTTCTTTTTTGGGATTGATGACAACAAATGTATTTTTACCATTATTCCTAAACAATTTTCATTTTACATTTTTAGGAATTTTTTGGCTACTATTAATTTTTGGAGGAGTATACTACATCATGTTTCATGGACAAACCTTATTTCTAAAAAAAGATTTCAATAAATTGCTCCGGTCACCGGAACTCAATTTGAATGAAAACCATTCCTTTGTTCGCAATTTTCTAGAAACATTGCATTTTATCGCACGCGAAAAACCGGAACAGTTTCAACACAAATTGCAATTTTCTCCTGGTCCTGACCAAAAAAACATTCAAATTTTTGTTTCCAGTGGTGAACGTACAAATAATGACAGACAACTGGATATTAAAGCTTTAAGAGCTATTCCCAACAAATGGCTTCAAGGTCTTTTGGACACCCTTTACGATCTGGAAGAAGACAACAAAAGAATGTATTTCTCCCTTCTCAAAGCGCAAAGCATATTGCGCAAAGAATGGTTAGACAAAGAAACAAAACAATACTCAGATCAAAGCTTAGTAAAACCGCACCAGTCCTATTTTATAGCGGACTACCGCAAAAGACTGGAAACAAATGTTGCTGACATGAAAGAAATCTTTGGCCAGGAAATCATCTGTTTTTCTAAAGATCTATTTTTGCTCATCGAACAAATCAAGACATTTGCTCCTAGTTCACAAACGGTCTTTTTTGAAGGTGAAAGCGGCACCGGCAAGGCCCTGTTAGCGCGCGCGATGCACTACTACCGAGGCGGAGGAGAAATGACAGAGATTTCATGTCTCAGTCTCAACACGGAAAAAATTGGCCAAACCATAGAAAATTTCCTGGAAGACACAGAAACTAAAAAACCAGGATTGCTTATTCGGCATTTGGATCACCTGACCCCTGAAAATATGGGGATTTTGGAAGGCGCGCTTAGAGAGTTTGACGGCAGCAAATATATTTATATCACGACAAAGCCTGATTTTACCAACAATCCGCCTTATATGCCGGATGCTTTGCAGCAACGTCTGAAACAAATAGTATTCAAAGTGACACCATTGCGTGAGCGTGAAGAAGATATACTGCACCAGTTGCTATATTTTACAATTAAATACAGTGAACAATACGAAAACATACTCACGCAAGTTGACAAGCTGGTAATCAACGCAGCCCAAACACATATTTGGCCGGGCAACACACGGGAACTGAAATATGTAGTCGAACAATCCATTTTGCAAAGCACGCATCAGCGAAAAACAGAACTGACCAAACTGGGTTTGAAAAAGCATATCATTTCATCCGATTTGCCGGACGGCCTGACTCCTCTGGAAGAAAGCGAACGCCATGTAATGATCAATTTTCTCAAAAAAAATAATTTCAACAAAAATCAAACAGCGAGAGACCTGGAAATCACTATCAATACTTTGAACACAAAAATTCAAAAATACAATATTGATATGCCCAGAAAAAGCGCACGCAATTCCAGAAACAAGATTCCCTTAACAAGCGGAGACTATATGGCTGCAGCAGATTCTGAAAAAGAC
>CAZCVM010000300.1:0-4033 GCA_964501965.1 uncultured Leptospiraceae bacterium
AAAGAAGAAAAACAATAGTACCCCAAAACAGTCTACTTTTTTTAGGATTTGACAAAAATTTGACAAATTACGGCCATAGACCAAATATTTTATACTTCAAGGGAAGTAACTACACAGAAAATTTTTAATTTTAGCAAAATTCTACAGTGCCTTTTTTATGTAGCGATTTTGTTGGCTCTTTTTTCCCATAGCTGGTACAAGATAGGCATGACAAACAAGGTCAGTATAGTGGAAGTCCCAATGCCGGCCACCACAACCACCGCCAGAGGCTTTTGCATCTCAGCACCAAATCGCAGCAAATATTTCAACTCTTGATCAATGGATTGCAATGATCGCCGCGTAAAACGATATCGCCGGTGAATCGAGCAAAAACTGCACTGATACATACATCCTTTGCTGGTGATCAGACTGGCTATTTTTTTGCCTTTGTACATCGGCAATTTTTCTCTGCTCGGAATGATATCTAAAAAACAACTAGCATTTTCCTTAAAAGAAGAATTTATTTTTTTGTCAGGCCATTTTTTATCAGCGAGAAAAAGCTGTTGTATCAATTCTGTCAAACTATCACGAGAAATATAAAAATCCGCCCGTCCCTGTTCGTGCGCAAACTCTTGTCCCCAGACTGCCCATCCGCCCACAGCTATATAACTATTTAGGCGTTGTTTTAGGTATCCAATCAAAGATTCTACATCTGGATGATACGCCGAAAACAACGAGCTAATGGCAATCAGGCTATAATCCTGGTCTTTAATTTTCTGGTAGATTTTTTCAAAAGAGTCACCAAACCGGTAAAATCTTTGCAGCAAAGAAAATGGACTTTCATCCGGGACATAAATATGCTTTAAGTATGCCAAATATTCTGGCCAGGTCTGTTTTTTACTTTTACCAGAAGCGCGAGCGTCATATATATCTACCTGCAACCATGGAAATTTTCTTTGCACCTCAGTTTTAATATACAACAATCCAAGAGGTTCCCGCCTGGCCGGCGTAAAATAAAAATCAAAAACAGGCGGCGCAAGCAATAAAATTTTGTATTTCATTTTTAAACTATTCTTTTGTAAATGATATAAATTTGACTTATACTATTAAAAATATATTTAAATCTAACTTGAATGTTTTCCAAATTTTTTTAGACGAATCCAACAAACAAAAAGATTACAAAAAATTATTCAGGCCTACGTTTATGTCATTGCCGCTTATGCACCAGGCCATAGAGCATCGGTAGAATAAACAAAGTTAAAAGCGTTGACGTAAAAATTCCTCCCACAACGACCGTGGCCAGTGGTTTTTGCACTTCCGAACCTGTACCTGTGGCCAGCATCATGGGTAAAAATCCCAGTATGTCTGTGAGAGCAGTCATGAGTATAGCCCGCAACCGTAAACGCGGGCCTTGCGTGATGATCTCGGCCATGGAGAGGCCGGAATGATACAAATTGTTCATGAATGAAATAAGCACAATGCTATTCAAAACAGCTATACCTGTTAACGCGATCAGGCCAACCGCTGCTGGCACAGTAAAAGGAAGACCCATAAGTTTCAAGTTGATCACACCGCCGGCCAGGGCCAGTGGTATGCCAGTGAACACGAGGAGCGTATACTTAACTGAGCTAAATATGTTGTATATTAAAAAAAAAATTAGCAATAATGTCAATGGAGCTATAATCATCAACCGGTTTCTGGCCGATAAAAGGCTTTCAAAATTTCCGCTAAAATCTAGATAATACCCGTCGGGAAGTTCAATATTTTTTTGAATCCGATCTTTGACTTCTTGCACAAAACTCATGGTATCTCTGCCCCGCACATTAATCAAGACCGTACTCCGCCTACGCGAAGCCTCCCTGTACACGACTGGATATTGATCCACAAATTGAATATCAGCCACGCTTTGCATCGGCAGTGTAAAATTTTTGGAAATGCCCACAGGAAATAATTTTATCACTGATAAATCTTGACGTTTGTCATGGGCCAGCCGAATCATAACTGGAAATTTGCGCACACCCTGATAATAAGCACTGACCTCTTGTCCGCCCCAGGCCATGGCCACAATATCCAGAACCTCCTGGCTGCTCACGCCGTATTGTTTAAGAATTTTAAAATTTGGACGGACCACAAGAAACGGCGATTTGCCTTGCATATCAGTGCTGACTTCGCCACTGCCAGGTATTTCCTGCACAATTTGCGCCATGCGAGAACTCAATTGCTGCAACTCATCCAAGTCATCACCATAAATTTTGAGGGAAATATCAGATCGTGCGCCTGTGAGCAATTCATTAAACCGGTGCTCAATGGGCTGAGATACCATTATTCTCTGACCTGGAATATTTTTTTGTAAATGACTTTTGAGGTCCTGGATGAACTCTGACTTTGTGCGCTGTCTGCCATTTATTTGAGGCCATAATTTTTTTGGTTGCAAAACGATATATGTGTCCCCGTGTTCCATGCCAATTGGTTCTGTGGATATCTCAGATGTGCCCATCCTTGAAAAAACTTTTTTTACTTCTTTGAAGCCCATGATATGTTTTTGACTGAGTTTCTCAAGCCGCACAGCTTGGGCAGCAGAAATATTGGGCGGACGATAAAACGTCACAGCAACGGTCTTTTCCTGCAAAGTGGGAATAAACTCGCTGCCGAGAGAAAAAAAGACTGCTATACCCAATCCAATAATGATCACTGCTACACTATACCACCAAACCCGCGAAGACATTGATTTTTGAAGCGTTCTTGTGTATACTTTTTCCAGTAGAGACATGACAAAAGAATGTCTATTCTGCCTTTTCCCGCTGAGAATCAAAGAAGCTAAAGCTGGTATAGCTGTAAAACTAAGAACAAAGGCTGTAGCCAAGGCAAAACTAAAACCCAAGGCCATGGGTTTAAAAATCTTGCCTTCGATCCCGGAAAGAGCAAAAATAGGCAGAAACGCAAGTAGCACAATCAATTGACCAAACCCGGCGGCATGTCGGATATCAATAGTCGCGTCAATAACTGTTTCCTGCAATTCTTGCGAAGTCAAATCGCGGCTGAGCTTTTGTGTCTTATTGTTTACAGACCTGGCAATATGATCCATCACAATCACTGACCCGTCAATGATAATGCCAAAATCCAAAGCACCCAGACTGGTCAATGAACCTGATATGTCAAATAAACGCATCAAGATAAAAGTTCCCAGCAGGGACAAAGGTATAGTAATAGCTGTGATAAATGCGATCCGAAAATTGCCAATCAAAGCAAAAAGAACAATAATGACCAGAAAAGCACCGAAAAGCAAGTTTTTTTGCACCGTGCTCATAGTAAAACGCACTAAATCACTTCGGCTATACAAAACTTGAATATCAACCCAATCAGGCAGAACCTTTTTAATCTCATTTATTTTTTTATCAACGTCTACGGCCACAGTCCTACTGTTTTCTCCAGTGAGCATAAACACTGAACCAATCACTGATTCTTGTCCCATAACCACAGCCGCGCCTGTACGTATATTTTTATCATACCTGACTGTGGCTATATCTCCTATAGAAATGGAACGGAAGTCATCAAGCTGTTTCACAAAAATATTTGATATGTCATCGAAAGACTTTAGCCTGCCGTCACCTTGCATCAATATTTGCTCAGCCGTCTGCTGAATCGTGCCACCTCCGGTATTGTAGCCACTACTACGTAAAGCTTCACTAAGCTCAATCATATGAATACCATATTTTTTCATTTTCTGCAAATCAGGCTGCACATAAATCTGTCGCGGATAACCGCCGATCACATTGACCTCGGTGACACCCTTCACCTTGAGAAGCATAGGTTTAACAACCCATTCCTGTAAGGTACGAAGCTCCATAAGCTGCTCCAAACGCTTATCAGGGTCCTTGGCTTTGATTTTCGCGTCCAACACGTAATGATAAATTTCCCCTAGGCCAGTTGTTATCGGCCCTAAAGCCGGCTTGACATTATCCGGCAGATCAATGGTCTGAATTTTTTCAGAAACTAACTGACGCGCCCAGTAAATATCAGTCCCTTCTTCAAAAATCACTGTCACATGAGATAA
>CAZCVM010000301.1:0-241 GCA_964501965.1 uncultured Leptospiraceae bacterium
GGCATTGGATTTGCGACACCGGTGGAAACCATTCAAAAGGTAGTGCCGCAATTGATCCGTTATGGTAAGGTGATCCAGCCTGGCCTGGGGATTACCATATTGCCGCAGAATTTTATGGCCAGCCTTGGCATTCAGGGAGTGGGGGTCCGTACTGTTTTGCGCGGTTCAGGAGCCCAAAAAGCCGGTTTGCGCGGAATCCGACAAGATGCTTACAATCGATGGATATTGGGTGACGTGATTA
>CAZCVM010000301.1:251-4032 GCA_964501965.1 uncultured Leptospiraceae bacterium
GTATTGACGCGCACCGCATTAGAAATTTTGATGATCTTTACAATGTTATGGATCACTACAAAGTGGGCGATGTGGTAACAGTGATTTATTTGCGCAATAAGCGCAAATACCGTGTTAAGGTACGGCTAACCCAAATGTAGACCCATAAGAAAAAAGATATATGAAAAATTATTTTTGCTTGAATTTATACTCCATAAGAATAAAGAATTCATAGCTAAAATCATAGAATGAGAGGATATCGATGGAGCCGGAATACCTGGAAGTGAGTGAAATACCCCGCGTGCCGCCCCAAACCCATGTTTTCAACCGATACGGTAAACCTTCCGATTTTACGCGAGATTTGTTTACCTTAGTGGTGAAGCTGGCAATACGCCTTTATGATGACGAAAAGCTGGTCCGTTTTCAGGGAGAGTCAGGCCGGATACATCAGGCTCAGCAGTACCAGATGCACACATTGTATGATTCCGAATTGACTTATGCTTCATTGTTGCAGACAACAGATGCAAAAAACAACCGTTTTTTGCAAAAGTTCGTAAAAATTATGACAAATAACAATGTGAAGTCCCGTGCCGCGCATGTGCTTTTTTTGGTGTTGAATGATATTCTAAATTATAACAAAGAATTGTATTATGATGACTTGAAAGTAAAGGATTCAAAAATTGTTTCCAAAGACGCTATCGAACGCATAGCAGAAAGGATTTATTCGCCGTCCTCGGAACAGCGCAAAATCGATGACAAAGAAGGGCTCCGGCTTATATCTCTTTACAAAGTCCTGGCTGCTTCCAATAAAGGCGATCGGGAAAAAACGAAAATATTTTTCAAAGAGCATGCAAAAAATTTTCCGTCAGATGACAAAGAGATATTGACAGATTTTATTACCCTGCTCAATCAATACAAAAAAAATAAAATATCCGCTCAGGATTTGATTGGCGCAAATCCCAATCCCACGTTGACGGACTTGATGTTGTATTGTTTTTATGCTTATATGGTTCAGGATATGGATTTTTTGGAAGCGGTCATGCTCAATCCCAAAGAAAGTCATTTTTTGCATGAGTTGATACTAATGTTGTTTTATTTTATTGACCAGAGTGATAAGGATTATTTTAGGAATTACAAATTTTTGATTGTTTCTATTCACATGGCTGTGCAGGAAAATATCGCCAAGAACAATCAACCCAATTCTGGCTATTCTCCTGAAGTGATACGTATTTTGAACAAAATGGCCCAATCGATTCAAAACAAAGCAATTTAGTTTCCATATTTTTAATATTTTTTTTTATTTAAATTTATTTTTACATCTATCAATTATTTGTACTTATCAATGTTGTCTATTTCGGAGATTTTTTATTCAATACAGGGAGAGGGGCCCTTGCAAGGAAATCCGGCCATTTTTTTGCGGCTTGCCGGATGTCTCGAGCCTTATTGCGCCTGGTGCGATACGGACTATGCCCATGATATGCGTCATGGGCATGATATGACCATTGACCAGGTTTTGGATCGCATAGAAAGATTGCGGATAGATCATAAAACAGATTTGCTTGTCATTACCGGAGGAGAACCATTTTTGCAGTGGACCGGATCAGAAAAATCAGGCCATGCGTTGGGTCCATTGGTTTTTTCGTTGATTTCCCGTGGATTTAGGATTCAATTTGAGACAAGCGGTCGGGTGCAAATACCTGATTTGTCGGACTTTGCTGGTGCTGTATCAGAAAAAATGATTGTTGTGTGCAGTCCAAAATGTTCTAAATCTATGGAATGTACAAAAGGTTTTTGGGACTTTGCCACGATCAATAAAGATCGTGTGGATTATTTCAAGTTTGTAATATTTTCTGTGTCAGATATAAATCCAGTATTGGATTTTTTAATTCAATTTCCGTTGCCCAAAGAAAAAATTTATTTAATGCCCGGCGGTCAGACAGCCGGGCAAATATTGAAAAATCAAAAATTTGTTTTTGAGATGTGCCTGCGTCATGGTTTTAAGTTTTCTTCACGGATGCATATTCTGGTTTACGGTGCAAATCAAAAAGGGGTATGACGCATTATGCCACGAGATAACCAAAAACAAAAAAATTTGGATTTCAAGAAAGATGATTTCAATAGTGCGAAAATTTTTGACTCGTTTTGGCGCAAGATGGACAAAGGAGAATGGCTGCGACAAAAGCAAAAAATGGTGTTGATTTTGTCCGGCGGATTGGATTCGGGGGTTCTTTTGAGTTTTCTCCGGCATCTGGATAAACAGGTACATGCTTTGTCTTTTGATTATGGTTCCAAGCACAATGAAGCAGAGTTGGCCAAAGCCGCAGAGCTTTGTCAGTTGTTTGCCGTAAAGCATCAAGTTTTGTCTTTGCCATTCATTGGTAGTTTGTTTCAGTCTTCCTTACTTCGTTCCGGCGGGCCTATTCCAGATGGTCATTATCAGGACGATACAATGAGGCAGACTGTTGTTCCGTTCCGCAATGGCATTATGTTGGCTATTGCCGCTGGCTACGCGGAAAGTATTGAATTTGATCTTGTTCTTTTGGGTTCCCATGCCGGTGATCACGCGATTTATCCAGACTGCCGGCCAGGGTTCAATGAAGCAATGAGTGCTGCCTGCCGCGCCGGTACATACAATGGTGTGCAAATATTGTCACCATTTGCTTTTATGGACAAACGCGAAATAGCTGAGCTGGGCCGTGCTATGGATTTTGATTTTTTGCGCACCTGGACATGTTACAAGGGAGGTGCCATTCATTGCGGTACATGCGGTGCCTGTCAGGAAAGAAAATATGCCCTGGGCTATCATTCCAACCCAAAGCAAAATATGGATCCAACCCAATATGAGAATTGAAAAGACGTATTGTTGATTCAAGCTAGATTTTTTTTGGTTAATATTTGTTATGCGAACCAATAAGCCGATAATCCTATAAAACAGCAAAACGGCTTTTTATATAAAATACAAACAGCCCGGTAAACAAAAAAATCAATAATATTTTTTTGTTCTGGTACAATGGTTGCCATTTTTGTCCAGATGCGATTTTGCCATTATATGATTGAAAACGCAAATTCGCTATTTCGTCTTTAATATTTTGTCTTTGGGTTTTTAAAAACATGCCATTATTTTTTTTTGCCCATTGCGCTAAATTTCTTTCTCCTTGGTGCTGGATCATAAATTCGCGTTGTTTTTTTTCTGCGCTATGAACCAGATCGTATTCCAGGAAATTTTTTTGCTGACCTTTTTTTCGCAGTGAAACACGATAAATGCCCTGGGGCATTTTATTTATCTTTTTGTTTTGGCCTGGATATAGCTCAAAGGAAGTATCCGCTTTGTTTGTCATAAATTTGCCAGAGGATTTGTCAAAGGATTTGCGGCGGATAAGTGCTTTGATTGTTGATATATCTTGATCAGATTTATTTTTGTCTGTTTTGTTAAAAGACAAAACCGGTTTTTGAAAGATAAATTTGCCGTCTTTGATAATGACCGGGTTGTCATAAATTTTCATTGTGTGGTGAAGCAACGCGCGCAAAATATTTTGCACTTGCAATTGCCCCTGGAATCCTAAACGCCATAGCGAGTTGGTGGTGATAGCCAAAATTTTGCCACGTCCCATATCCGCTGATATCATCAGCGGATATTTTTTGCCTGCCAGCGAGGTATAAGCAAAAGTATGCGCGTTTTTTTTGGCCTGTACCGGATGCAGCCCCGAAAGTGACGGTATATTGTCTGGAAAAAGATTGGCTAGTGGCGTGAAATGGATGATGTCATTTAACTGAATGGAAAAATCCAAATTTTTGAATTATT
>CAZCVM010000302.1:0-4032 GCA_964501965.1 uncultured Leptospiraceae bacterium
GAGCGGATCTATTGCTCCTCTATTATTGACACCATCGGTCAATAAAATAATGATTTTGCTTTTAGTTTTGCTTTTGTACATGACAGACGAGGCTAAACCTACCGCGTCCCCTATGGCTGTGCCGCCTTCTTTGATAGAAAAGAAATTTATTTCGGAGATCAAGGATTTGAGTATATTGTAGTCTAAAGTCAAAGGACATTGCAAATATGCTTCACCGGCAAATATGACTAGACCGATCCGGTCGCTATTTCTTTTATCAATAAATTTTTGAATAACGTTTTTCGCAACATGGAGTCTGTTTTTTGGCTTAAAATCCTCACCGCTCATGGAATTGGATATATCCAGCGCGATCATTATATCCACTCCTGAATAATCCATAGTCTGGAGTGTTTTTTTCTTTACTGGACCGGCAATGGCAAACACCAGCAAAACAGCACTGATATATTTTGATATTCGAATGGATTTCAATAAAATAGCATAACGGTTTTTGCGAATGCCAAAGACAGATCCGAAAAAAAACGCATTGCCACTGCCAAATTTTTTATATATGTCCCAACCAAAAAGCAATGCAACCGGAATAAGCAATAAGAAAAAATATATATTATCATACTGCATAATTATTACTATTTTGCCTTTCTATTTCTTTTTCATTGGAAATGCCTTGCGCCCATTCTTTAATTGTATCAATAATAGACAAATATTCCTGGTTGGAGACGTGAAGTTTGGCAAATTTTGCCATATCAAGACGATAAAACAAATTTTCAATTTCTGGCAAATGACGCTTTGTACTGCGAGAGCCGGGCCGGCCCAGAAATTTTTGAAATAATTTTTGCTGTTGCAGCGTTTCCAATAGAGTTTGCGAGTCCTGTTCCAATGCCAAAATTTGCAATTCTCTTTCCAAAAATAAGCGAAATTGATAGGATAGTTCTGTAGCAGAATGCAATGACAAGGTAGAATCTTTGCTTGTCTGCTCTTTTGTTTGGCTGTGTTGCTGGATATTTTTTTTTATTTCGTCCAAAGCGTGAAACAATTCCAACTTGGCATTTATTTTTTGCAGCAAAGTTGTTTTCCTTTTTTGTAAATGCTTCACAAAAAAATACAGCGCAATAGCACTGATCAACAACCCAATGGAAATAAATAGGAAAACATATTTTTGATGACCGGGCATAGATATCCAGGGCATCAATTCCTGCAATTGCCATTTTTCTTTTTTGTCAAAAGGTACAGCCACAGCAATTTGAACACCTTTGCCGGCCAATAATTCTTTGCGGTCATCTGATGTATCATGCATCGTTGGTATCGGAATCATATAAGAACCGGGACAGTAAAAACGCATGGACCAAAAACCCAGCAAAATGCCGTTGACCGGTGGATTTTTTTCCGCATATTTCAGATCCAATGTGGAAAAGTTGTTTTTTTCAATGGAAAAAACCGGCAATAAGTTTTGATGCAATGAGCCAAATTTTTGCCATAAAAAAGCAAGATCATTGTGCAATGTTTTGTTAGCTGTATCTGCTTTATTCGAATTATTTGAGGGAATGGATTTACTTGATGAGTTGAATGAATCGGAGTTGGATTTTTGTTGCAAAAGAGCCAAAAGCCTTGCGTCAAAAATATCTGCCTGAGCCGGATAGATATTGAAATTATTTTTTGGATTTTTTTGAGAATTATTTTTTTGAATGTAAATTTTTAGCCATTGAAAAAAATCTATCATTTTAGAATGAAACTTTTGTTTGTTTTTTTCTGACCATTCATACCAGAAATAATCACCTGGTTCCGATTGTTTTGGCTTTGTATCAAATAGAGGCTGTATGAGTTTAACAAAATGGCGCTCTTCCACAGCGGTCCAGGGACCAGGCAATATCCATGAGTCTGTATTGTCGTGGAAAATGTCTGTTTTTTTATTGGTCGTGTTATGGGTTAGGGCAGTCAGTATCACATCCCAGGATTTTTGCGAAATGAACAAATAATTGCCTTGCTGATACGGTTTTATTTGCCATTTTATGTGAGGTAGTCTGGCTCTCAAAGATAGAGACACCAGTTGACCAATTTGTGGTTTGGATTGGCTAGTTTCAATGCGGACAAAAATGGATTCATTTTTGTCTTTTGACAAAGGATCTGCACTGCAGGAAATGAATAGAAAGATTGCCGGGAAAAACAATGCGTTCAGGCGGATCATGGAGCTTGATAAAAATCGACTATATATGTAAAAAAAATCAATCATAGTTTTATTGGGCCGCGTGTTTTTTGCGTTTTTGAAAAAAGGAAACAATTTTTTTATCAAAAGCATCTAGTGTAGTGATTTTTAGATACGCGCCACGATGATATTGTTCCTGAAAAAAATCTAAAATTTCATATTTCAAAGGACTTTCCTGGTCCCAGCCATGCAAGACGGAATTTTGTCCGGTTTCCATATCAATAAGCTCCATGCTGACATGGGATTTCATGCCTTCTTCCATAGGATCCACAACATGAAACCAGATGGTTTCATGTTGTTTGGTCAGCCAACGCCATTTTTGCACGGACAAAGGAAATAAAAAATCTGATACAAAAAAAACTATGCTTCTTTTTTTTTGAGCACGCAAAAAGTACAAAGCTTCCTCTTGGGTTCCCTGGACAAAATTGCCAGATTTATGTTTTTGGAAATTTGCCGGCACAGACGGTTCACTTACCAGGTGACGCAATAGTGCATGAAAAGCCTTTTTGCCTTTGCGTGCCGGAAAGAATGTGTTTTTTTGACCGCCAAAGATAAACATGCCGATCTTGTCATTATTGCGCATAGCCAAAAGTCCGAGCAAAGCAGTGATTTCCCAGAGCAAATGTTTTTTGGGACGCCCGGGCAAACCAAAATCCATGGACATAGAATTGTCAGCTATAATGATAATATTGCTTTCGCGTTCTTCAGAAAATATTTTTATATAAGGATGCCCCATACGGGCAGTCACATTCCAATCAATATCTTTAATGTCATCGCCGTAAGTGTATTCCCGAACCTCGGAAAAATTTAGTCCCTTTCCTTTCCAGGCGGACTTAAAACCGCCTGGTGACAGCATACCGATTTTTCGGGAAACATTGATTTCGATTTTTTTGACTAAACTATTGAGCTCCAAAGCAAAACGCATATCCGCCTTAGGGGAGGATATAGGCGATTTTTGCGGTAAATCGGCCGCATTTTTTTTTCTTAATTTTTTGAACATATTTTTGGATTCATTTTTTTAAAAATACTAAGGGTTTCCTAAGGGACTTCCACTTTGCGCAGCAAAGAATCCACAATAAAATCCGTATTCATACCTTCTGCTTCTGCTTCATAAGTCAAAATAATGCGGTGGCGCAATATCCGATGCGCTACCTGGCGTATGTCTTCTGGTTTGACAAAAGCCCTTTTGCTCAAAAACGCCTGGGCCCGTCCGGCACGAATCAAATTGATGGACGCACGCGGCGATGCGCCATATTCGATCCATTCATTGCCTGATTCGCTTTTTTGTTTGTTCTCGCGGCTGGCAGCAACCAGAGCCACAGCATAATCAATCAATTTTGGGTCTACATAGATTTGTTCATAAATACTTTGCAGTGTTTTGCAATCTTTAATCTTCAATATTTTATTGACATTGTCTATGTGTTTTCCGGCCAGATCCCGTTGTATGATTTCATGTTCTTGGATAGTCAACAACCACTTTCATCAAAAATCTATCAGATTGAGCTTCTGGTAAAGGATATGTTCCCTCTTGATCAATAGGATTTTCAGTGGCCATGACCAAGAACGGATCAGGCAATTGAAAATTTGTATTGCCGATAGTGACTTCTTTTTCTTCCATAGATTGCAGCAAAGCGGATTGGACTTTAGCGGGCGCACGGTTGATTTCATCCGCCAAAAGTAAATTGGTAAATATGGGGCCTTTTCGGGTGGCAAATTTACCTTCTTTGGGATTGAAAATCAATGTGCCGATCAAGTCCGCTGGCAGCAAATCAGGTGTGAATTGGACTCTTTGGAATTGAAAAGGAGGTCTGATAAAAATCTCCGTCGATCCTTGC
>CAZCVM010000303.1:0-2654 GCA_964501965.1 uncultured Leptospiraceae bacterium
TGGGCCCAATCACAGAAAAAAATCGATGAATCCCAAAAAAATAAATTGCCCTGGATATCACGCAGCACCATGAGCGGAAAAATTCCTTTCATTGTAAAGGAAAAACATCGGCAAATGTTAGCATCATATCCCCATACTTCACGAAATTCCAATGCCTTTAGTGACGATGCTTCCCAACGCCAGCCTCATTTATTGAGACAAACAGGCACCGAGCAATACGATCAGCGTTCTCAGGATCCAGTGTCTCCTTTTCGCGCTGATATCTCCTCCAAGCCAGACAATCCTGGCAATGCAGCAGCTACATTACCCAATGATTCCAAAGAATCGACTTCAGAAAAAGATTTTTGGAGCGATAACCCCAAATCATTGTTGACTTCCATCCGCATTCAAAGACAAAATGAAGTATTTGTTTTTAAGGATCGAAAAAAGCAGCCGGCCAAATCTGAATCCAGTCAAACACTGAACCCAAAACTGTACCAGGGCAATGATACCTGGCTGGATGATTCTCAATCCAATGAAGTCGTCAATGAAGTGGTGAATGACGTAGCGAATGAAATCGATAATGAAATTTATATGAAAAATATTTCAGAAAAATCTGGCATACAAGAAGAGCAAGACCAGTCTGACATTTTGGATGAGTCCCATACCGCGCACAGTGATACTAATGCTTCCAATGATGATGAAAATACAAGTTTTACTGAGAATAGGGATGAAAATGAAATTGTTGATAATAGTAGCAATGAGCAACATGTAAACAATGATGGTCAAGTAGAAAGCAATATAGTCCCAAAGCAACCGGAAGCCAATCAGGAAAGCTATGAAAACTTTCCTGAATCCTCTTCGCCCAAACCAAATGAAGAAAAAAACATATTGTATTTTCAAGAGTATGAGTTTCCTGACTACAGTATTGATGTTTCCGTATTTGAAGATTCTCCACCGGAAAATGAATTTGTTTACCGCACAGAAGTGGAAGTGGGAGCTCAAAAATTGGAACGCACATTGAAAGAATTTGCTGTTGACGCGACTGTGACCGGGCATACACGCGGGCCGGTGGTCACAATGTATGAAGTAGCTATGGGTCCAGGAATAAAAGTCAATAAAATAATGAATTTATCTGATGATTTGGCTATGGCTTTTGCTTCAGAGAGTATTCGGATTATTGCTCCGATACCAGGAAAATCCGCTGTGGGCATTGAAGTTCCCAACAAAACCCGTTCGCTTGTGCGTTTAGCTGATTTGTGGCATGCCAGTGAGAAAAACAGTGACAATGAAAAATTGTTTTTTCCTCTGGGAAAAAAAATCAATGGCGATGTAATGTCCATGGACATTACCCGGATGCCCCATTTGCTCATTGCCGGAGCCACTGGTTCTGGTAAATCCGTTTGCGTCAATTCGGTGATCAGTTCTTTGATATATCGTTATGATCCTTCCGAAGTTCGCTTTTTAATGGTGGATCCTAAGTTTGTTGAGTTGCAGCTATACAATGGTATCCCGCATTTATTGTATCCGGTGATTACGGATGCCCGAACCGCGACAGTAGGATTGTTCTGGGCTGTGCAGGAAATGGAACGGCGTTACCAATTGCTATCTGAGCTTTCTGTGCGGGATTTGGCTTCTTACAATGCAAAGGTCAAAAAATATCAGTCTAAGGGAGTAAATGATTATATAAAGCTTCCATATCTTGTGATACTGATAGACGAATTTGCTGATTTGATGATGATTAGCGGCAAGGAATTGGAAGATTTTATAACTCGTATAGCGCAAAAAGCGCGTGCTGTGGGCATCCATTTGATATTGGCTACACAAAGGCCGTCTGTCAATATTATTACTGGTGTGATCAAAGCAAATTTTCCGGCCAGAATAGCTTTTCAGGTAGCATCAAAAATTGATTCTCGCACTATTTTGGATCAAAATGGCGCGGAAAAGCTATTGGGTAAAGGCGACATGCTGTTTCAATCCCCTTACAGTAGTTTCCCCAGCCGTTTGCAAGGTGCTATGGTCACGGAAGATGAAGTCAATCGATTGGTAAGACGCGCGAAAAAATTTGCTAAGCCTCGTTTTATCAATTTAGAAATACCGGAAGATGACAATAGCACCAATATGATGAGCGGCGAAGAAGATGATTTGTTTGAGGAAGCCTGGCAGATCATCCAGGATAGCAGAAAAGCTTCTGCTTCTTATTTGCAGCGTAGATTGCGGATTGGTTACAATCGGGCTGCGCGGTTGATCGAACGCATGGAAGAGCTTGGTTATATCAGTGAGGCTCAAGGAAGTAAACCCAGAGAAATACTGATGGACAATTTTTAATGCATTATTTTTTTCTATGTAAAGTTCATTGGTATTTTTTCATGGCGCGTTGCAAGTCTCTTTGGGTATCTTTTTCTTTTAAGTCTTCCCGTTTGTCATACAGTTTTTTGCCGCGCGCAATTCCGAGCAACAATTTGACTTTCCCGTTTTTGAAATAAAGCTTGAGCGGTATCAAGGTCAATCCTTTTTCCTTGGTTTTGGATTGTATGCGTATGATTTCTTTTTTGTGCAATAAAAGTTTTCTTTCCCGCGCAGGTTCATGATTGAAAATATTGCCGTATGTATAGGGCGAAATATGCAGGTTGAGTACATATATTTCTCCTTTTTTGACACGCGCAAACGATTCG
>CAZCVM010000303.1:2664-4023 GCA_964501965.1 uncultured Leptospiraceae bacterium
GAAATATTGGCTTGTTTATTGCGCAATGATTTTACTTCTGTGCCGGCCAAAACAATGCCTGTTTCAATGGATTCTAGTATCTCGTACAGGAATCTGGCTTTTTTGTTTTTGATGATTTCTTGTTCATTGCTCAAAGTATTTTCATTGGGGTTTTGTTTTTTTTTCTTGTTGGATTTTGCCATTTTTGCTGCCGTATCTGAATTATTGTTTTAGCGGTTATAACTGTGGATCATGCTTTTTGGGATAATCAAAGAATATAAATTGTCCGGTTTGCTCGCCAATATGGTGCCAGGAATCCATTTCAAAGCCAATGCAAAAAATAGAGGCGGTCGGCATATTGGGTACCTGGGCATTGCTCAAATAGTTGGCCGCTTCCGTCAATCCAGGATTGTGTCCAACAAAGAACAATTGTTCGATATTGTCAGGTATCGAACTAATGATATGAACAATGTCTTTCAAGGATGCTTCGTATATATCCTTGTTGTGTTGTATTTGACTTTCCGGGTATCCGATTTGTTGCGCGATTATTTTTGCTGTTGTTGCCGCGCGCAGGGCCGGGCTGGAAAGAATCATATCCGGCATTACTTCAAATTTTTTCAATCTATCGCCCATAAAGGGAGCGGCTTTCAAACCGCGCCGATTGAGAGGTCTGTCAAAGTCTGATAGTTCCGGGGAATCCCAGCTAGATTTGGCGTGCCGGATAATGTATAGCCGTTTCATTTTTTTGTCCTGTTTTTTTTGTGTTTTAATTTTTATGTTTTAAACTGTAATGCTTTATTTTTTTCATTGAAACTAACGCGTACCAAATTGCCGCCAGAAGCTTCTCCCGAAAGAATCAGCATGGACAAAGGATTCATAACTTCAGACTGTATGACCCGTTTGAGCACGCGCGCGCCGTATAGTGGATCAAATCCTTTTTGCGCTATATATTTGATAGAATCTTTGCTAAATTTGATTTCTATGTTTTGTTCTGCAAGTCTTTTTCTTAATAAATCGAGATGTAGAACCACAATGTTTTCAATATGTTTTTCATCCAAATTGTGAAAGATAATCAATTCGTCAACTCTGTTTATAAATTCTGGACGAAAGTGTATTTTCAATTCGTCCATGATGTTTTTTTGTTTTTGGTCAGCAGTAAGGTCTGCATTGTTGATAATGTGGGATCCTAAATTGCTTGTCATGATAATAATGGTATTGCGAAAGTCAACGGTCCGCCCTTTGCTGTCCGTGAGCCGGCCATCATCAAATATTTGCAAGAATATGTTGAAAACTTCGGGATGAGCTTTTTCTACTTCATCAAACAATACCACTGAATAAGGCCTGCGGCGCACAGCTTCTGTCAACAAGCCGCCTTCATCA
>CAZCVM010000304.1:0-3666 GCA_964501965.1 uncultured Leptospiraceae bacterium
CCGGTGACTTTGACGAAATAGTCATACAAATCATCCAGTACAATGTCGGATTTGTGCATCTTAATATCAATATCCGGTTTTTTTTGGACATTTTCTACATGACCGGCCAAATGCAGCCAATCTTTCTTTTTGAATAAAATACGAAAATAATTTATATTCAATTTGTCTTTTTGGGGATCATAGGCAATATCATGCGCAATAATAAAATCCAGAGGAGTCAATATATTTCTTTTAATGCGCACCGGCGCGTTGACAACACCGACTTTCATTTGACTAGCAAAAGCGTTGTCTTTTTTGTCCAAAAAAGCCAGTAAATGCAAATACAACGGCGGTTTACTGGCGATCTCTTTTGCCTCGTACCACACTTTCATTGGTTTATCTTTATTGATTTCTACTATAAGGTGCTTGAAAATACCAAAAATATCCGTTATGGGATCAAGAGGTATGGTTTTGGTGGCAGGAATGTCAATTTTTGTTTTCATGCCAAAACTTTCCAGGCCAGCAGAAAAGCCATCACTTTTATCCGGTTTAGTTCCTTCGCTATGGACATGAACCCGAAAATCATCCAACGCAAAATAAAAGAAAAATTTCAAGGCAATGGGCAAATCGATTTTTTTCAATTTTTCTCCAGGTTTGTCTGGTTCTTCCTTTTTTTCCGGCTTTGGTTTGTCTGGTTCTTTTTTTGTATCACTGGGTTTCATCAGCCTTTCAAAATTCCATACGCCTTTTTTTTGCTTTAGAAAAATATGAGGGCTATAAATACCAATTTCAGAAATTTGAATATTGAGCCAAAAAAACGCGGGCAGCGCGTAAGACACTTTGAGTTTTTTTAGCCGGACAAAATCCGTATTGTCAAATTCGGGCCCATTTTTGATGACCAGGTCTTCTATCCAAATCCCGGTAAATGGATTGATTTTTTTTACTTTTAAGTCAATAGAACCATGAGACATTTGATTGAAATTGTCTTTGATCTGCTTTTCTACAAAAGAAGGACGCAGCACAAAGTAAGTCGCTGCAAAAACAATATGAAAGACAAACAATACAGTTACCATGAAGCGAAAAAGAAATCGGCGGATTCTTTTCTTTTTAATTTTCTTTCCTTTGTTTTTTTGTTCTTGTTTATTTTGTTTTTGCAGTATTTGTGATTTTTGCTTTTTTGTTTGTTTTTGAGATTTGGAATCTTTAGGTGCTGCCGTTTGCGTATTTTGCACTCCCAATTCTTCTTTGACCGAAGCATCCGGCTTGGGCATGTGAAAACCCTTGTTCCTTGCTTGACGAATATTTTGCTGAATATCTGATTCTGAAAGCGAATCTATGTCCTGCCCTGATTCCTGATTTTTTTTACTTTCCTTATTCTGGTTATTTGGTTTCGTTGGATCCATCGAATCCATTGGCTCGTTTTGCTTATTCGGCTCGTCCGGCTGCTGTGGAGAATCTTTGTGTTCCGCCATATTTGCTTCCTTAAATAATTGAATAAATAATTGAATAAAAAAAATTTAATAAAAATATTTCATTAAAAATATCTATAAATCTAAAAATCCTAATAATTTGTTTCATTTTTACAAAACATTGTTGAATATTTTTAAAATAAGTCCCATATTGCAACAAAAAAAAATTTTGATACGAAAAACCTAGCTTATTTGTTGACAGATAAAATACTATTTTTTATATTTTCGTAACCAAATCTTCATAGAAAATTTGTAAAAGGAAAAAGTATTGATACAGGCGGTTACAGTCCCAGAATCTTTTATGCGCACCATCCACGAGACTCCCAAATGGGTGATACACACAAACCAGGAATGGAATGGAGACAACCTGGGTGCGGTATTTGGCTTTTGCCAATACTTAACAGAACACAAAATCCAATGGCAATTGCTGATTGCCGAACCTATACCATTGCATCTTGGTTTCTGGATTCCCGGGGATTTTTGGAACAATACGCTTGCCATGGAACCTCAAAAACCTCTGGAAAGCCATATCCCACAAAATCACAATGTTGTTACGATTGGTACTTTACCGGAAAGCAACAAAGAAATCATTTCAGATGATAGCATCATGCACCTATTTGTCGCTTACAATACCCCTCTCGAATCAAATCCCAATTATTATTGCACTTTTCCGGTTACTCTTAGTGAAATGGTCTATGCTATCTGGCAGCAAGCACAACTGCCTATCACAGAACATGTAGCCAATGGTTTATATTGCGGAATCATGGCAGCTACTCGCGGCTTTAGTGCGGAAAAAACATCTCAGTATACGCACCAGATCGTAGCCCGTCTATTGCAAATAACCACTGTGGAGTCAAACCGTGTTTATCAGGCACTGTTTGAACAAAAGCCTTTGAATGAGCTTTGTTTATTGCGCCGCATTGCCGGATCAGCTCAGCTATTTTTTCAAAATCGCCTGACAATCTTACAATGCAGTAAAGAAGATTTGGCTTTTTGCGAATGTCCTCAAAGCAAAATATACAATATTGCCGAATATCCGTTCGTATCCAAGCATATACGCATTATCATGTTTCTTGCCGAAACAGATCGTGACAATTATACCAAAGTTATTTTGTACACCAAAACTCCGTTTGATAGTCTCAAAATTCTGGATGATTACAATCCTTTTGGGGATACATTCCAGGCGGAAGCCATTTTGCCCTATAAGATAGAACAAAGCAAAAAAAATATTCTGGACAAAATCACTCCCTATTTTGTTTCATAAATAGTCTTTCTAAATAGATATTGCAGCCAAAGTAGCGCAATATAGTTTTCCAATATCCGCAATATCAGAGTATCAAAAAACCTTTTGTCCGGTTTTGGAATACATCTGCTCGATCGTATCCTTGTACATATCCGCCACAACATGCCGGCGCAGTTTCAGTACATTGTTAAGTTCTTTACCAATCTCAAAAGCTTTATTTAGTAATGCAAATGTAGTGATACGTTCAAAACGCTTGAAGCCTTTTTCTGCACTTATAATATCGTGTATTTCTTTGCGGTAATGATTAATAACCAACGGATCCTTCACCCAGTCCTGGATCGTATCGCCGGACAAGCCAAATTTCTCAGCCAATGCACGCAAAGCTTCTTCATTCGGAACAACCAGAGCTCCTAGACTCTTGCGGTCTTGCCCAACAACCATTGCCTGGTCGATCAAAGGACTAAGCTTCAGGCTTTCTTCGATAGGACCAGGTTCGACATTTTCACCGCTGCTCAGCACAATCGTATCCTTGGCACGACCGACAATCACCAATTCTTTGCGCAAAGTCAAACGTACCAAATCTCCGGTATTGAACCAGCCATCCTGAAGGGCTTGTTTGGTTTGACCTAGACTCTGGTAATAGCCTAGCATCACAGAAGGCCCTTTGACATAGAGTATCCCTTTTGCGCCCTCCATACCAGTGACATCTTCACCTTTGGCATTGACGATTCGTATTTGGGTTTGATGATATGGCCTGCCCACTGTCCCAATCGATGTTTTGCCAAAGATACTTGTACTGACAATGCCGGTTTCTGTTAAGCCATAGCCCTCCAATACCGGCAAACCGACTGCATTGAAAAATTCTTCTACATGCTGGGGCAATGCACTGCCACCGGAAACGGAAAAAATCATCTGACCGCCTGCTGCTGCGCGTATTTTGCGAAATATCAAGACATTTCCCAAAACATGTGGCAA
>CAZCVM010000304.1:3676-4021 GCA_964501965.1 uncultured Leptospiraceae bacterium
ATAAACACTCCGGCAATTTTCAAGGACACACTTTTCAAAAAAGGTTTTTTTTGAAAAGTCTTGTCCCAACCTGTGACAATTTTGCGCCACCGCAAAAAATTTACGGATACTTTTTCAAAAAAACGAAATAAAGACTCTTTGCCGGAACCCTGGATATTGGTTAGGACTTTGTTGTAAACGCTCTCCCAGACACGCGGCACAGCCGGAATATAATGCGCCTGTGCTTGCCGCAAGTCCTGACCAATATTTTTAATATTTGTATAATGCAAAACACAGCCTCTTTCCATAAAGAAATATTCCATGATTCGTCCCATAATATGCCATGGAGGAAGTATCACCAATCCC
>CAZCVM010000305.1:0-1712 GCA_964501965.1 uncultured Leptospiraceae bacterium
TTAAGAGGACCCAATTGGCAAGCAATGGGACAAAGATTTCCTGCCATGGATCACCCGTATAGCTGGGATCAGATCAATCGTGCCGTGGAAATTGCCCAAAAGATGGATATACACATTCAAAAAGGCGTCTACACAGCGGTATCCGGCCCATCTTATGAAACTGCCGCAGAAATCCGCATGCTGCGTATCCTGGGCACTGATGCAGTCGGTATGTCCACGGTGCCGGAAGTGATTGCGCTCAATCATTGTCAGCGCAAAGTCTTTGGGATGTCTATCATCAGCAATTGGGGCACTGGTATGCAAACCGAAATAATTGATCATAGCCAAATACAGATCAATGTCCAAAATGCTGCCAGTAAATTGCCAGAATTTTTGAATCTTATGCTCTAAGCATTGCCCAATATATAAAAATATGTTTTTTGTGTTACAAATTATTTAAGATTGTCCAGAGCTTGATTGGCCAAAGAGTCTGCTTGTTTATTGCCTTCCCTTTTAATATGACGAAAAGTCAAATGGGAGAACTGCACTTTTAGCGACATAATCCGATTGAAAAGTTGACGGATACGGTCATTTTTTATTTTGTACAATCCATTCAATTGTTTGACAGCCAATTCACTATCAGAAACAATTTCTACTGCCAGAGGTTTCGCTGCCGCCCATGTTGCTGTTTTGGATTCTTCGAGAAAACGTTCCAAACCAACCGCAATAGCTGTGTACTCAGCTACATTGTTCGTTAAATCATAGCCCAAAAACTCTGACACAGTAAATAATGGTTGACCAGTATCATCCACAGCGTATACACCTATACTGGCTAGTCCAGGATTGCCTCGACATGCTCCATCTGTGAATATGCTTATTTTGTTCACAATATTCTCTTAGCAATCTGGTTGAAATCTTTAATGGGGCGTTAATTTGTTTTGTTTGGTCTTGTAAAATTTTGTGGATTTCATGTATTTTATGGAAACAATTTGGGCCCACCAGGTCTCGAACCTGGGACCCTCTGATTATGAGTCAGATGCTCTAACCAACTGAGCTATAGGCCCGAATTTTTTCCGAATCTGAAATCTTTCCATTTCCTAGATCCATAACAAAAAAATGTTTTTTTTTGTCAACGCAAAATTAATCACCATTGCGTTCGTTCTGGTTTTTAACGATAATCCAAATAATCTTTCAATTTACGTGCCCGTGAAGGATGACGCAACCGACGCAATGCTTTGGCCTCGATCTGCCGGATTCGCTCGCGTGTAACCTTAAAAATATAACCCACTTCTTCCAAAGTATGACTATATCCGTCGTCAAGTCCAAAACGCATCCGCAATACTTTTTGTTCTCGCGCCGGCAAAGTACTCAACACACCTTCGATTTGTTCCTTTAACAATCGATTCGCGGTCATTACAGAAGGAGAATCCACGTCTTTATCTTCAATAAAATCCCCTAGCAATGAATCTTCGTCTTCACCCACAGGTGTTTCCAAACTAATAGGTTCACGGCTGACATTTTTTATGCCTTTAATTTTGCTGCTTGACCAGCCCAAACGTTCCGCGACCTCTTCATTGTCCGGTTCTCGCCCCATTTCCTGCAAAAAAATACGCGTTTCCCGCATCACTTTATTTATTTGTTCGATCATGTGAACGGGAACCCGTATGGTCCGCGCTTGATCCGATATTGCCCTGGTAATCGCCTGCCTGATCCACCAGGTGGCATAGGTGCTG
>CAZCVM010000305.1:1722-4019 GCA_964501965.1 uncultured Leptospiraceae bacterium
CCGGTCGGGATCGAATCGCTCGGCAGCCTGCATCAGACCGATATTGCCTTCCTGGATCAAATCAAAAAAATGCATCCCGCGATTGGCATATCTTTTGGCAATAGAAACCACCAAACGCAAGTTCGCCTTGATCAATTCTCTTTTGGCTGTGGATATTTCATCCTGACCTTTCTTAATTTTTTTGCCCCAATCCAAAATGCTCTTAGCAAAATCTCCCGCTTCCTGCTCAATACGCCGTACTTTTCTTTCGTTGTTGCGAATATCTTTGATGATTTCTTTCAGATATTCAGGTTCAATTCCAAAATCATTTTCAATTTCCTTATTACTTTCTTCTTTATCAATCAAACGATTGAAGCTTTTTATTTCCTTGATATTTTTACCGAACCGGTCCTCCAAATCCTGAAAAAAATTGAATGTCTCCTGGATTCTGCCGCACATAGATAAAATCTTTTGACCAATTTTGTTTATTTCATTTTGAGAAATATTCATAATCAAAAATGCTTTTTTGACTTGATCCATAGATTGAATGATTTCAACACTAATCCTATTCCATTCTTCAGCGTTTTCTATTTCATCCAATTTTTTCATGCTCATGCGCAAATCAGAAATTTGCTTTTCTCGTTTGATCACCTCTTGCATTTGGTCCAAATATTTTTGGTGCAATTCATTGATATCTGCCACTGAATAATGATACAATTTGTTGGTATGCAAAAGCTCTGTTATTTTATTATTTACTTTTTTGAACTTTGGAAAATTGCGCACAAATTCATTCATTAATAAGGATGAATTTAGCACTGTTTCCTCGACAAGCTTTTCACCATATTCTATACGTTTGGCCAAACGCACTTCGTCTTCGCCAGTCAAAAGGCTTACTTTGCCGATTTCCCGCAGATACAGGCGGATTGGATCATCAATATTCGATACAGTTTGCGTATCGTCGGACAATTTTTGCCGTTTCGGTTTTTTTTCCGGTGCCAAATCCCGAGTAGGCTCATCCACTACTTCAATCCCCATTTGATGAAGCAGGATAAACACCTCGTCAATTTTTTCAGAGTTCAATATCGTTTCCGGTAAAATCTCATTGATCTCATCATAAGTCAACTCTCCATGAGCTTTACCAATATTTACCAATTTCTGTACTTCTGAATTATTTTCCAATGGAATATACTCCCCTCATAAATTTTTAAGAAAATATTAAGTTATGATTCCTGCATTCTCATCTGGTATCGCTCTCTATCATTATGAAGTACAGCGAGATCCATTAATAGATGCTCTTCTTGCTCTCTGGTTTGCACCAAACCAATTTTTTTTTGAATTTGCTTTATTCTCGTTTGAGTCAAATAAAGCTTCGCCTGCCATTTCAAGGAACTATATTGTTCTTGTGGTTTATTATCGGGGGCCAAATCCAAAGAAAAAAGCTCTCCCCGTATTTTTTGCTCCATATTGGGTGACAATTGCAATTCTTGCAAATCATGTGGCGAGATATTTGACCCCATTAAATGCGTTTCACTCAATTTCATAAACAAATCTCTATCCTGAGCAGATGAAAAATCTGCCAAAGAAAAATCCTGAATGACTGCCAATAATATTTCCCGGTAATAAATAGCCAAAAGCAATAAATAATGCATGACCCGATCCAGATTTTGCTCAAATCCAGATTGTTGCGCTACAGAAGACACTTTGGATAAATGCTCAGGCACTTGTATAGCAAATGCTTGGGACGTATATCCATTATTGGACTGCTGATCATGGACATTTGTTTGCGCTGTTTGCCATCTGCCCGATTTTGTGTGATTGAAACGTTGGAAATCTTCCGCCAAGGAACCATAGCTCAAAGACAACTGCTTGGCCGTATATTTTAGGCTTTTTTCGATTTGAACAGAACTGCTTGTGTTGGCCAAAGCTTGGAACACATTTTGCAAGCCCTTGTTGTCATCGTCTTTTAAGTATTGATCAAGTTCATAATACCAAAGGTCTTTGGCATTATCCATTAAAGCCATAAAATCCACAGCATCCTGTTTTAGAAAAAAATCAAACGGATCTTTCCCAACTGGCATCACAACCACCGAATATTTTTCTGACCGATTTCTCGCTATACTGGCAACCCTTAGGGCTGCTTGTTCACCAGCTTTATCACCATCAAAAATTAACACAATTTCTGATGCCAGCCTGGTTACCAGACGAAGATGCTCCTCGGTCAGAGCAGTCCCTAAAGGAGCAACACAGTTTTTTACATCATGCAAATACGCTGCAATCACATCCAAATAGCCTTCCATAATAAAAACTCGACTGGTACG
>CAZCVM010000306.1:0-2879 GCA_964501965.1 uncultured Leptospiraceae bacterium
TGATTTTCTTAATTGCAAAAAGGAGTATTATATGAAAAAGAAGCCTCAAAGATCCTTGGTCCGCACTGGCAAAAAAATTTGGGAAATATCCGCGCATTACCATTGCGGCATACTTGGTACATGCATGCCCAATGACGAATTGCGGGTCTTGATGAAAGATTATGCGACTATTGATAAAAATGCCCCTGATTATGTTATTCATGGAATAAGTGTCCGCGCGATGAATAATAAAAATTTTTTATCTGAAGCAGTTCAAAAAATCCTGGCAAATAAATACCAGATGTTTACTGCTCGAATTTATAAAGAAAATAATGCTAAACAAATGTATCAGCTCTGGCAACAATCCTTAACAAACGGAGATTTTCCAGGTGTTTTATGGGCGATCATGTCTCATCCATTAGCTACTGAGGATTTATTGAAAGATGTCAATGGCGATTTGCATGTGCTGACACATGAAAGTCTGTTGGAATTGCACAAGGAAAAGCAAAGCATTGCCAAACAAGCTGAAAAAAATAATCTACTGACTCTAGAATTGCAAAAAGCCAAAGAAAAAGTCTTTGCTTACGAAAAAGAATTGAATCAATTGAAAATCCAAAACTTAGAATATAAAGAGAATTACCAAACGTATGCCAATATGTTTCACAACTCGAATTTGCAAGAACAAAAATTTCAGGCAGTGTTCGATCAGTTGCAAAGCAAATATAACAATATTGAAAATAAATTGCAGATTAAAAAAAAGCAAAACCAATCACGCAAAGAAATAAATGCAAGCCTGAACCATCAGAATAAACTGCTCCAAACCGAAAATGAAAAATTGAAACATTTATTGAAAGAAAAGGATAATGAATTGCGCTTGTTGGAAAACAGTTTTACTAATCTAAAAGAAAAAATTCTAAATGAAAAAAATGATTTGCATGGAAACGATGTAACGCATGATCAATGTGACGGCAATTGTGATTCATGCGTACATTCTAAAATAAAAGGAAGGCAAATCGCATACATTGGCGGATTGAATTCTGTGGTTTCAAATTGCCGTTGGCTTGTCGAACAAAACGAAGGTTTTTTTATACATCATGATGGCGGCATGGAAGAATCAAAAAAACAATTGCCGTCGATTGTTTTGCAAGCGGATATCGTTTTTTGTTCCATTAATAACGTGAGCCATAACGCAATGCATATCATAAAGAAAGTTTGCACACAGTATCAAAAAAAGCTAATTTTTCTTAAAGGCAATGGTGTATCTTCATTTATTCGCGGCATAGAAGAAAACATCGCGATGAGCACTTTGAATTAATGCTTTATGACCACCTTATTTAATCAACACAATTGCATACTAACAACAATTTGGTTTAGTCCCATATGGGAATAGTTTCATAATTCAATAAAAAAATGTACGATCTATTAAAAAAATGCTTTACAAGAAACTAATCAATATGTTTATTGAGAATGATTCTCATTACAAAACGCATTAATAGATTTAAATAAACAGGAGGAAATTTTGAAAAAAAAATTGATATTTTTACATTTCATAGTTTTTGGGCTCATTGCGCAGCTTGCTCTTTTTGGTGAAAACAATGACGAATCTATCAACGAATACGATATTGTCGTCACTGGCACTCGATCAGAAAAACGCCTGAAAGACAGTCCTGTCATTACCGAAGTCATTCGTGGCAAAGAAATCAACCAATCGCGAGCAAAAAATTTGTCCGATGTTATGGAAGATTATGGCCTGCAATTCATGCAAAATCCAATGGGTAGTTATATTCGTTTGCAAGGAATGGAAGCAGACAAAGTGCTTTTTCTAGTCGACGGTCGGCGAATAACTGGACGAGTCGCCAAACGATTGGTTGCTTCCACTATCCCATTATCAAATGTTAAACAAATTGAAGTCGTGCGCGGACCGCAGTCGTTGCTTTATGGTTCTGATGGAATTGGCGGAGTGATTAATATTATAACAAATAGACCGCACGATAAATCTTCCATTCGCCTAAAAGCAGATAATGGATTTATCGATGCCTCTCGCAATGACAACCGTTTTTTGGAACAAAACTACCAACTTTCTACAGACTTATCATTGGGCCCAGTTTTTTCGCGTTTCTTTGGCAATTTTGCCCAGTCTGATTATATCTTGCATGAGAACAATCAAATATCTGTCTCGCCCCGCTATTATCAGGGTCAGGGTGGCGGTGTGATAAATATCACTCCTGGGGGAAAACTTGACCTGTCGATTGGTGGTGATTTCTCGCACACCCAAAGCGACGACTTATTGAACAGATACGGCAGTTACCAGAGAACAAAAACAAGTAGAGGCAATGGCTATGTCGATACTTCTTACTATTTCAATGAAACTCTCTATTTTACCGGCAAATTGTATTACAACCATTATTTGCGTGACCGAGACAAATATTCAGCATTGACGGAAAAATGGTCACAGGCAAACCAACGCGAGGAAGACAATTTGGTTGCTGGTGATATATTTACCCATATAAATCTCTCCAAAAATAACATACTAACCATTGGACTAGACGGATATTATGATCGGCTGTACAAATATAATCTTGTAAATGACGGTGACGGTGATCAAAAAAAAATTTATCGCCAATCTATATTCTTCCAGGATGAACAATTTGTAAAGAATATTTATTCCATTATTGGCGGCATTCGGGTCGAATGGGATTCTACTTATGGTGCTTTTGTTACCCCAAAAATTTCTGCTATGCGGTATTTGTCCAAAAATTGGCGCTTATTGGCTGCTACTGGAATCGGTTACAGGGCTCCTGATTTCAATGATCTTTATCTTGTCAAAGATTCTGCCGGTCATCCGGTTGTAATTGGCAATGAAAACCTCAAACCGGAAAAATCCTGGGGATCCAATCTGG
>CAZCVM010000306.1:2889-4014 GCA_964501965.1 uncultured Leptospiraceae bacterium
AGAATACGCGGTAAAAGCCTTCTTTTTTCAGATAAATTTGTACCACAATGAGCTTTACGATGAAATGGTGCATGTTTATCAAAATTATCAAAACAATGGCCGCGACGTATACAAAAAGGAGAATCTAACCAGATCGAGTCGCAGTGGCGCGGACATGGAAAGCAAAATAGTTTTGTGGCAACATTTATCTTTGTCCATTGGCTACAATTATTTCATCGGTTATGACCGCACCAATGATGTTGCATTGCGCGACCAGCCGGAACATGCTTTGCGCGGCAAAGTTGCTTTTGATCACAAACAATATGGCTTCTCCACCTACTTCAGCGCAAGATACCAGGGGAAAATGCAGGATATGGAAGTGGACAGTTTCTATATACTAAACTATTATATGTCAAAAACATTGTTTTCACATGCGAGAATATTTTTTAGCGCGGAAAATTTGACTGATGTAGTCAATTTGAGCGTAGGCTTACCCAAAGGACGGTATTATTCTTTTGGCGCGGAAGCATGGTTCTAAAAATGTCACTTATTTTAAATATTAAAGGAGTTTACAAATGATCACAACAAAAACAATAAAAAGGATCGCAATGCTTGCTTTGATGGTTATCGCACTGGGCGCGTGCGCCACTGACGATGAAGATCTTCAGGCATCGGACCCATCAACTGAAAAAACTATCACCACCAAAAAGGTAGCCGAAGGGGGCCATGGCGGTGCTACCACATACACTTATGTATATTTGAACTTAAAAAGCGGCAATGAGGTAGATGAGTCCAAAAAAAATACCACAGAGTGGGATTTGCGTTTCACTGGCGGCTCAACCATTTTAACCAATAGCGGCAAAACCGCAACGGAATTGGACAGCGATGGTGATGGTGGAGCGTATTTTACTGGATCAACAGATTTTGCGTTTTCTGTAACGCCAAATAGTTACACTTACAAAAAAGACACAAAACCGTATATAAAAGGTATGGGACCCGCGACACCAACACTGGTCAGTGAGATTAGTTTTACTGGGTATGAGACCGGCGATGGAGACGCAGCTGCATCTGCCTATGAAAAAGCTGATTTTTCTGCTAACGGATATTACAGTTATAGCGGGATGCCGCCTAAGTATACCATGACAG
>CAZCVM010000307.1:0-4010 GCA_964501965.1 uncultured Leptospiraceae bacterium
AAAATGTGTATTTGGACAATTTTTTTTCATTGCAATAACCACATTTACCACAATGGCAACATGGAGCTCATCGATTGCATTGTATGCAATACTCGCAATGAGCTTAGCTACGACAAGCTGCGAAAAAAAAAGCAAAACATATACCAAAGGCCCATATTTGTATCCTTATTTGGCCAAAGGCAAATGGGGCTTTGTCAATGAGCAAGGACAAAAAATCACAGACGCTATTTTCTCTGACGCGGCTTTGAGTCAACAGGGCATGGGAAGGGCCAAAATCAATGGAAAATGGGGCTTTGTCAATACGTCGGGACAATGGACTGTTCCAGCCCAATACCAAGCTGTGCAATTTTTCCAGGAAAACCGTGCCAGCGTGCGCACCAAAGACAAATGGGGTCTGATTGATCCAACTGGCAAAATGATCGCAAACCAACAATACGATTTTATCTGGCCTTACAACAACGGCTATGCCGCTTTTTTAACAAAAAATAAAATCGGCTATATGGACAAGAATGGCAAAGAAATATTACCACCCATTTATGATTATCCCTATCCAGTGACTCAAGACCTCATACCCATGCACAAATTTGATCAGATGGGCTTTATGGACACAAAAGGCAAAACTGTGATTGCCGCAAAATTTTTTCGAGTCTGGCCTTTTTCTATTGCGAACAAAAACATGAACAAAGAAAATTCCGCTCTGGCAATGATACAGGTTATCAAAAAGCAAAAAAGCTTATTTGGTTTTATTAATACACAAGGCCAAATGGTCATTGAGGCAAAATGGGACAATGCCTGGCCCTTTTCCCAGGGGCTAGCTGCTGTAGAAAAAAACGGCCAGATAGGATATATTAATACCAAGGGGAAAATCATTATACCCCTGAACCAGCAAAAACGTGATTTCTACAGTTTTCAATCCAACAGAGCTCCGCTAAAAAAGGACAATATGTGGGGCTACCAGGATAAAAACGGGAAAATAGTCATACCATTAAAATTTCGCAAAGCCTATCCATTTGCCGGTTCCCTGGCACCAGTGGCATTGCATCCCTCTGGCTGGGGCTATATCAATACTCAGGGGGAAATCTTATGGCAAGCCAAATAATCTATTGCATGCTGCGCATTCTAACAATCAAAACAATCAAAAAAGCAAAAAACATAAAATTAAATTTATCTCCGGCAATTTACGCAAAACCATTGTTCATAAAAATCTCGGTATTTGCTGCTATCACCATAGCAGTCGTGTTGTCATATCAAAGCTTTGCTGTGCGTCCATTGTATGCAGAAAAAACCCGATCCCGCCAAATTTTTGTCTGGAAAGAATACTGCAAAGAGTATTTTTTTGTCAAGCTCAACAGCAGAGGATTTTACCAGGGAGATGCAATCTATATAAATTTTCAATGGAAGCCGGAAAAAGGTTTACGAGTACCGCAGCGTGTCATTGCTTATTGGGAGCACATACGAATGCCCCTCAAACAATCCAAAGCCAAACCCCAGGAATTTTCTGGACTGATAGGTATCTCTCCCAAAAAAAATGCCGGCCTTCGATTTTTACGTTTGAATGTGCACTGGGACAAATCCGTTCAAGGCAAATCTATGCGATCTTATACTGTGCCTGTCAGAACGAAAAAATATGACTTTGCCAAGACCTTTGTGCGGTTAACAGTAAATAGAAAATATACCACCAGGCTATCCAAAGAAAAAAAAATAGAAATCAAAAAACAATGGCGTCAAAAGATACAGGCTTTGCGAACAAAAACAAATCGCAAATGGCAGGGTTCTTTTCTTGATCCAAGAAATTTTGCGCCTGTGACATCCTCATTTTTTCACCGGCGCTACTACAATACCGGCACACGCAGCAGTCCGCACTCCGGCGTGGACCTCAAAGGAGCCTATGGTACTCCTATCCGCGCAATGAACCAAGGCAAAATTGTTTTGTCTGCAAATTTTTACTATGAAGGCAATATAGTTATTGTTGATCACGGGCATGGTATTCTTACTTTATATAAACATCTCAACGAAAGAGCTGTAGCACAAAATGACATTGTACAAAAAGGACAGCTTTTAGGCTATGTCGGATCCACCGGGCTATCCACTGGCCCGCACCTTCATTTGAGTTTTTACATTCAGGGCTCTTTGTACTCTCCATTGTCATTGATTGATCTGCCTGTCGGAGCAGAGGAATGAAAAAACCTACATTAAAAACACAATCTAAAAAACAATCACCTATTCAAAAAAAAACCAAATTCAGGATACGAATTTTTGACTGGTACGTTATCCGTGAATTCTTGAAACCTGTTTTCGGCTCGCTTATCCTGGTCACTGGCTTATTGCTCATCACAAGAGTGATGGATGACATGAACTGGGTCTTTCGCAAAGACCAGCCTTTCGAATTGGCTATGTATTATTGGCTGCACCACTTACCCGAATACATTGCTGGTGTCATGCCGATGGCTTTGCTTTTTGCGACGAGTTTTACGATTGGCAACTTAAACAAAAACAATGAATTGGTTGCGCTCATGGTCGGGGGCATAAGTTTCTTTCGGGTGACTATACCCATTATTATTCTTGGTTTTATATTCTCAATTTTTGCCTACACTATCAATGATACACTCGTGGTCACAGGCAACCGGCAAATGAAATTGTACAAATGCTATATAAATAAATATCCTGACAAAACCTGGTGTGACGCCGAGTTTGATCAATCCAATGACCGCAACAATGTAAAAGTCCGCAGTCCCCAAAACGAAGACTCTGTTTTTTTTGTCAGCGCGAAGCGTTTTTTCTTTGATAAAAAAGAACTGCTCGATGTGGATGTAATGCTTGTCAGTCAAGACAAAATTCAATACCGGATCATTGCCAACAAAGCGCGTTTTGAAAAAGGACAATGGCTTTTTTTTCAAGGTTTTCGCGTCAATTTTGCGAACGCGATGTTTCGGTCCATACATGAAATATCCGCCCCGTTGATATCTTCGATAATAACTTTTGATAAATCAAAATTTAACATTTTTTTACCTGTTGAACGCATTTTGATCAAAGAGAGAAAATTTAATGTCCATCACGTGCGTTCCAATGCGCTCACCGTCAAAGAGACCATGACATATATCAATGAACTAAAAGAAGCCGGCAAACCCTATCGCCTGGAAATGGTAGAATTTCATGCTAAATTCGCGATGCCGTTTATGACATTTATTTTGACTTTTTTAGGTGCTGCTATTGGCAGCAGATTGAAAAAAGCTGTGATTGTCATGGCTTTTGTACAAAGCTTAATGATGGCATTTCTGTATATATTATTTTTGCAAACCGGCAAAATACTGGGCAATGAAGGCATTGTGCCGCCCATTGTAGCCGCATGGGCCGGCAATTTTTTATTTTTTTCTATTGGGCTTTATTTGTTCAGAAAATCCAATTATTAAGATCCAAAAAAAAAGCACGAACAAATTAATTCAATGGCATAGCAAAATTCTCAAAGCCCCTAACGCCGATACAAACCAAATTCACACTTACAGCAAATCTAAATCTAGGAATAATATCCAGGGATTATCCAGGGACAGACCCTTATCCGTAATCCGGATCCGGTATCCAGGGACTATCTAGGGACAGACCCTATTTTAGACCTTTTTTTATATAGAGAATTGTAGGACTTGGAGAAAACTAAGAGACAACTAAGGGACAGACCCCACCCAACTACCAGACTAATCCTGATCTGGGCGACAGACCCTGAAAGACTGGAATCCAAGGGACAGACCCTGGAAGGATCCTTAAAAACTTGAAATCACACACAAATCCTGTATAAAAAATCAAAAGGTGGGAATAATAATTTGCTGACAGACCAAAATTTATAGTTTCAATAGCTATCTTAGCTTTTTTTTGCGCTGTGGACCAAAAAAGATCAACCGAAAATATAGGCATGACAAAAATTGCTATCTTGTTACATCCAATGCAACAGATAAACTGCATGATCATCAATCAATACTATTTGTTTAGATATTTTCCTTTTGCACCTTTGAGTCTTT
>CAZCVM010000308.1:0-4000 GCA_964501965.1 uncultured Leptospiraceae bacterium
ATAATTCCGATAACGATAATAATTCCGATAACGATAATAATTCCGATAACGATAATAATTCCGATAACGATAATAATTCCGATAACGATAATAATTCCGATAACGATAATAATTCCGATAACGATAACGATAACGATAACGATAACGATAACGTAGAGACAGGGCATGCCCTGTCTCTACAAACGCCAATACAAACGCCAATACAAACGGGAAACCAACCGCCGAATATCGGGCAAAATCGATTTCAAAATATTGGTTCAAATACCATTTCATCAATCATTGGTTCATATAAATCCGCCGTTACCAAACACGCAAACCGATTGGGTTTAAATAATGGTTGGCAAACACGATACCATGATCACATTATTCGAGATTTTGCGGAATATCAAAAAATTTCAAAATATATCATCAATAATCCTAAAAATTGGAACAAAAACAGATTTTATGAAAACGTACCCTCTGTGTCAATGTAGAATGAGACACTTTTTTTTATGAAATAGTACAGAGCTGCAGTTCATTTATTATATTTTCCTCTGGATTAATTTGGTCACACTCCCATAATGGCAACATGCCAAACAATTTTGTAATGCAATTCTGTAATTATTATAAAAAAGAGAATATACGAAATCTTATAGAAATGGTTCTGGAATTGCTGGCTTAAGAAGCTATACTAAATCAAATTATTTAAATTTAAATAAGAAAATCTTCCATTTTCTTCTCTGAAAATGCCCCCTCTTGTTTTGGTAAACAACATCAAGCCAAAACAAGAGGCCTCCCCTTCGCCTGGCGAAGCCAATGCTTTGGGGATTGCCGAACGAAAAAAATTTACAAAAAAATCTAAAAACAATTATTTAGTGTCTGAAGATTTGAAATCCTTGTCCCAGCGGATATTCTCAATTGCTTGCTGCGCGTCTTCTTTAATGTTGTCCGGAAAAGAAACCTGGGTTGCTTTTAACAATGGGATAAAAGCTTTTTTATGTCCAATGCGACTCAAAGAACGGACAATTTGCCGGACCACTGGCATATCTGCTTTGGCATCTTTTTGGATTTCCAAAAGCAAAGCATCGATCAATCCATCCACTGCTGCTTCCACTTCAAAGTCAGCCAAAACGGCTGCTGCTGCCACGCGCACCTGATAATTCATATCATCTTTGAGCGTTTTTGCCAAAACAGGAATAGACCCGCTGGATTTCATTTCGCGCAGCGCGTAGCATGCGGCTATCCGAACTTTACCATTTCTGTCTCGATTGAGCACAAAACTGCCATTATAATCTTTACCGCCTTCTCCGGTATCCGAAGATAGCACACCCTCAATCGCGGAAATTGCAGATTGTTCTTTCCATTCTCCTAAAAGATCAACACATTTTGCCCGATAATCCGCATCCAGACCTTTTGCATCCTGCACGCACTTAATCACTTCCGGTGCGGCACTCTTGTCCAAAGCATTTAAGTTCAAACGCTGAGAATAAATATTTACCATACTCGCTAAAAACAACAGTATCGAGCCAACAACGATACCATGACTTTTATTGATCCATACTTTAACCATAATCCATTTCCTACCCAATTATTTTCGATAATCTAATAAAAAAAGATAGCTTATTTTTACAAGAAAAAAAATTTATACCATCCAACAAATAATCCTAGAATTATTATCGGCAAAAAAAGTACCAAAAACCAAAAACTTTGCTTTAGTTCTTGGTCACTGAGAGGCAAAATTTGTTTTTGACGACTCCATTTTGGTAAATCAGTTACATCCAAAGAAGAAAGTGCCAACCAAACTGGCAGCATATTCTGAAAAAAAGCTTGATTGCCCGGATACGGCCACCACATATCATTCAACAGACCAGAAGATGCAACCAAAAAAATTGTATTTTCACTATTTTCGGCTATTTGGGAGCAGTGACCGGAAAAAATTCCATTTTTTAGCCAAGATTGAGCTGGCATAGAGATCATAAGCGGCAACGCGCCATGCGGTTCCTTGGAATCCAATTTCAAATTGTGATTGGTATCAACGAAGGACTGAACCGGAGCGCGGACAAGGATTTTCCAGGATTCATCCCATTTTTGTTTTCCCAAAAACAATGAATCCGGCCATATTGACCGCTCCATAGAACCTGTCTTGCTACGGCGCATAGAATGGGTCTTCGCAAAATGCCGGGAATCCGCTGACACGATCCAGCGAGGATTGCCCTGAAAAGAATGCTCTTGGTTCAAAATATAGCCAGGATTGCGCATTGGATCCTTATGGAAAAAACATTTTTGGGCTACACGCGAGCAAAATTGCTGATACCAAAAACTATGCGGCTGCGCCAATACCAGCAATCTGCCCCCAGTGGCAATGTATTGCTGTAACCATGCGCGGTATTGGGAGGACAAATTTCTTTGCCAGCCGACAATATGAAGCCTGGGCCTGGGCAAAGACCTGGTATCTTTTTTTTGCGTATTTAGAATATCAATGATATTGAAAATTTCAAAATTCATTTTTTGCAAATATTGTTTCATCTTTTGGTAAGAATAGGCCTGGTTGTTGGTTTGCCCATTGACCTGTCCACTGGACGGATTATTGGCTGGTTCAAAGCTAACCTGTATCGGTTTTTGACCCATTTTTTGCAACATAGCCAAAAAATGCTGTTCCCAATGATCCAATTCTTTGCGTTTTGATAAGGACATTTTGACTGCAGCGCGGCCACTGCTTCGCACCACAATGTATCCATTGCTGGGAACATCGTCCAACAAGGCTTTGTTGCGCGCGAACTTGCGATGGACATATTCAAAACTTATCAGATGATGATAACCAGCTATAGTTTCCAAATAAGGCCGGACTGCTTTTCCAACAGGATGATCCTGCCCATAATAAGCCCGAATCATTACCGGCTGAACGGTTTTTCGGGCTATGTCCTGAGCTTGTTTTCCGGGTAATGAATTGTAAGAAACAGAAATATCCCAATATATATTGTTTTGCAGTAGTATCCACAAAAACAAAATATAGCCCAACGAAATCATGCCCGGCTTGAAAAATTTTTGTATCCTGGCAATAAACTGGGGTTTGCATTGTCTTTCATTTTGCCAAAAACAAAGAACAATGCTGCCGGCCCAAATGGGCAGTGTCCATAAAAATACAATGCCAGCCAAGTCCCAGCGGCCCATGGCCATATTTTCAAAATGGCTAAAAATAGACAAAAAATGCAACAAAGCATTGAATGGTGGCCTGATCTCATCAGCGAGCCAACCAGCCATCCACAACAATATCAAAACAAACAACGCATAAAGCAAGCTATGCAGCGCATTGCGGCTTTTGGCTCCCACCAACAACGCAATCCCCAAATAGGCCCACACTGCTGACAGCAAAGCAGGAATACCCAAAATATATGACCCATACCAATGATTGCTCTGATACAATGTCCACAATGGATACGGCAACAATAGCACGATCAATACTATAAACCAGGAATAAAGAGCAAAAAACTTGCCCCAGAACAATCCCCAAAAACTTTGCGGTCGCGCCAAAAACCAGTCCCAGCGTCCATTGTCCCGCTCCATGACAAAAGACTGCATAGCAAAAACGGGAGCCAAAACCATAAAAAAATAACCCAGCAAAAGATAGAAATAATGAAAGATATCCGCTGGCTTGGCAGCCAGTTTCGGATGAATCAAAAGCAGCCAAAACAGCAAAGAATACACCACCGGGGTCAGACCCAAAATACCCCATACCAGACGGCTGCGCAGATACACCAGCCAATCCATTTTCCAGGTCAGAATAATGCTTAGAATATTGCTTTTAACAATGCTGGGAAAATTGCTGGGAAATTTTTTCCCGCGCAGACGATGCATCATGTTTGGTTTTTGATTTTTTTTCATTTTGGTTTTCATATAGCTTTTATATTGGCTTCTATAATTGGCTTTTATGACTCGTCCCACAATTGTTCCCACAACAAAATATCTGCTTTTTTCTGGTTTACCTGAATATCCTGGATTAGCTGTTGTATGCTTTGTTTGT
>CAZCVM010000309.1:0-319 GCA_964501965.1 uncultured Leptospiraceae bacterium
CAGCTCGCCGCCTTTGCCGGTCAAATGACCACCGATATATTCTGCATATACCCTTGGTTCAGACGTAAAGGGCATGGCATGCGTGTGAAAGCGGTTCCACCGGCCAAAGTTCGCAAGCATATACCCGCCCTTAAACTTTAAATTTCCTGGCAAATAGGGAAGTTTAAAGAACGCCTCATGCAAAGCAGCCCCATGCTCGGAAAAATTGAAATTGCCGGTTAAACTGCCAAATGGATCAATATTGCTCTGTACTGCCAATTCGGCTGAACGGATATTCACTCCTTTGCTCGTCCACTCTGTCTTTTCCACATCAGATACA
>CAZCVM010000309.1:329-3997 GCA_964501965.1 uncultured Leptospiraceae bacterium
TAGTCATATCCAGCACAAAACCGACATTCGGATTTTGCCAGGAGCTTGCTGGTTTTGTTTCCTTTGAAACCGCATACCCAGCTTCATAATATGGGAGCGAGCAAATACTGACTAGTGCCAAAATGAAAAATAATTTTAAATAACTAGTTTTCATTTATTAGTCCTCAATCACACTTTTACTGGGATCCGCACTAGTTACATAAATCCAGGAAGTGTTCTCATGGACAGTAAATGTCCCCTCAATATTTCCATCCTCCACATGAATATGAGAAACTGTTTTGGGGTCGGGGTCTGTCCCCGTTAATGTCCAAATATGTGAACCATCATAGCTAATGGCCACCGCTGCATTTTTATCCGGTGCCGTTAATGTCGTCACCTTTTTGTAATCTGCGGAATCCGAATCCATGTTGATATGATATACCTTTGCCACATTTGTGTCCGAGTAGGCCAAAGCTTTGCCATTTTCGGATAATGCATAATTACCGTATTGCTGACTCCAAAATAATGCTGCGCCTGTAATCGTAATCTTTTCCATGGTTTTATTTTTCATATCAAGTAAAACAAAGGAATCGCTCGTGTCACCGTCACCGCTGGCTGGCTTATGCGGCGCAAAAGCGATATGGTTGGAGCCGCTGTGATAGATAAAATTGACACGGTTAATACCCGAAGGATATGGAATGGCCGAATTGTTTACCGGCTCAGTTGTGGCCGCATCAGTTAAATCTAAGTATTTCATTCCTTCGTTGCATGCTACAAATGCGGTTTTTTTGGTATGATAATACGCATCTCCATGAATAAATGTACAGAAGTTTAAATAACTATGTTTTGCCGCATCTGGAGATTCTAAATCCACAATTTTCAACCAGGCGTCTGCACTAGTCCCGCTTCCTTTGTCCGTAGTTATCAACCAGGAATTTGTAAGCAATGCCGCCGAGTGAGTAGACCCTTGATTCGATGTAGTTACTTCGCCATTCTCTGTTGTGATGATAGTTATCGTTGAATCATTATCATTGGCAAAAGCAACTTTTGTTTTATCTGGATTATAACCCATGTGTACAGGATTGTTTAAATCACTAGTTATCGGTGAATAGGACAATACTTCCGGAGTCTCCTGATGCAGATGGTCCACATGGCTATGAAAACCAGTAGTGAACGCGTAGGCTTTCGAATCACTAGCATCATTGCCTGCTCCCATCCAAATTGCCGGCTCATCCCCATCTTTTCCGCCAGCGGTCATAATACGCATCATGGCATGAGCCTTAGCGTCTTCTTCCAATGCAGGCGTACTGGTTCCCGTGGTGCCCGTAAATTTATAAGCACGGATTTTGCTATAGGTGCTGTCATAGGCCCAAATCCAGGCATACACAGTATCATGGTCTGTCTGGCTTTTGCCGAGTTCTTCGCTGTCTGACTTACAGCCCATTATTCCCATAAGGGACAGAGCTAATAAAATAACAATAAGTCTATTTTTTCGTGATTGGAGCATTTTCATTGCAGTAACCTTTCTTTATATCATTATTTCCATAATGATAATGTTTTATATTTTTGCGAATCATTCGCGCTTTTAGTTAGCGCAAAGACGATAAGAGAATTGGTCGCAAAAATGTCAAGGTTTTTTTTGGTCAGGATCGTGTTTTATACTTTAATGGAATAGCCGAGTTATTTTCTAGTGTTGCCTTTATATTTCATTACCAACAAAGAAAAATCATCCTCGCACATGTCTGTGTCTATAAACTCGAAAATATCATGGTACAATGTCTCACAAATTGCTTCTGCCTGTTTGTCGCGATTTTTGTGAATAAGGGCGATCACTCTTTCCATACCGAATTCTTCTTTGCCCTGTCTGGCTTCCAATAATCCATCCGTCATCAGTACTATAGTGTCATTTTTTTGCAAACTCAGCTCTTCTTCCGCAAAATCTGTTGGTACATAATTGCTAATAAGCCTTCCTCTGGGATTGATCAGTAAAATGTCGCCATTGTCCCGGATGACAATGGTTTCATGGTGTCCGGCATTGGCAAATACCATGCGCTTTTCCGTTAAGTCGGCGAAACAAATGGACGCAGTCAAAAAATTGCCAACCATTTTATCTTCCAGCAAGCGTTTTATGTGAGCCAAATGTTTGCCCGGAGTGTTTAAAAATTTGTTCCAGGAAGATAAAGAAATTTTTACCATTGCCGCTATTAATGCCGCGCTGGGTCCATGACCGGATACATCACAAATAAACAAACCCAATTGGTTTTGTTTTTCATCAAAGAATATGTCTACAAAATCACCGCCTACCAATGCGTTGGGTATATATTTGAAAGAAATATCCGTGTCAGGAATACGGGGTATTTTTTGCGGCAGCAGGGCAAATTCGATTTCCTGGGCCAGTTTCAGCTCAGCCAGGTAAGCGTCTCTGGCTTTTTTTAGATTGTGTGTCCGTTCGTCAATTTTTGATTCTAGTAGAGATGCGTAGTCTTTCATAGTTTGGGAAAGAAATTCTGATTTGATAAATGCTTTGGTAAAGCGTTTGGACAACAATAAACTTTGTAAAAGAACAAAGAAAAATAAGCCTGCATCCATTGTTATACCACGGGGCAAAATAGCATTGGCGATCAATATTTCATTGACCAGGGTAATCACTATGATCAAAAAACCGCCTAAAATAAAATAAACGCCTTCCCGTTTGCGTGCGGCTGCTACAATCAAAGCTCCGATCGCGTACAAAGCTCCTAAAATGGTGACGATCTCATAAGGTACTGCTAAATGGGTATACAGTCGGGAAGGCAGAACAATTGTTAAAAATAGACAAATACTTGATAAAAAAGTATAAGTCCAGATTATTTTTTTATTGATTTCCTGAGGAAACAAAGAATACAAAAAAAATCCGAAAACCGGCCCAGGCAGTAAAAATGTAAGGTATTCCAATTGAAGTCCATGCGGGAAAAAATGGCCGGGGAATAGTGTGCTAAAAAAGTATTCGCCGGTTACCATTGTGCGCATAGAAATCAAAAACGCGAATATAGCAAAGAAGAGATAATATTTTTCTTTGCGACGGGAAATAAATAAAGCCATTTGATAAATGGCAATGATCAACAAGCTGCCCCATAGACCAAATGTGACCAGTAATGTCAATTCTCTTTTTTCCCGGAGTTGATTTTCAGGCCCCAAATAAATATTTTTCCATATACCGCCTGTACGGTAATGGAAATTGGAAACATGAATGACAATGTCTAGCTCTTCTGTCTTGGGTTGAAAAGAAACTATTTGGGGCTTAAAATCAGGAACAGACGCAAGGGCGTCTGTTCCGGTCTGGCCGACCTGTATTATTTTTTGACCATTTATAAAAAGTTGGTAAGCTGTGGATATTGTATGAGACCTAAAGGCCAAACTGTTGCCGCTGGAAATAATATTTTTATTGATAAGTATTTTGAGACGGTAGGTGGCAAAACCGCAGCAGGGTAGAGACGAGCCATCTAGTTTTATGGTACTCCAGGCAGAAGGTACATCAATAAAAATATTTTTGTGGATATTTTTAAGATGATTTTTGTTTGTTGAGGTAGTATCTCGCGCCTGGAAATCAGAATCAGGTTTCAAAAAATTGTTCCAATGAAAACTCCATTGGCCATTCAAGAGTACCGGCCCCTGTCTTTGGAAGTCCCAGGTTCTTAGATCCAGTATGC
>CAZCVM010000310.1:0-3866 GCA_964501965.1 uncultured Leptospiraceae bacterium
TGTTTTCCATTACCCTGGATATTTTAGCACTTTTTAGAAATTTTTCAAATTTAGCTTTATCAAGATCATGATCTTGAAATTCTTTGCATATAAGTTCATCAAAACGTATCCGCCCTTCATGTTGAATGAAAGCCAAGATATCATTTCGTGATAATTTTTGTGAATTGGGCCCAATGCGGTTATAAAAGCCTGTTTTGCACCGATAGGGTTTGTCCACACCTTCGCGTATTTCAATGGCAAGAACATTTTCTACAGTGTGCAATAATATTTTTACAGGCGGATCGCAATTATCAGCTACATCCTGGATTTGTGATTTCAGTTTATTGGATATTTTTTCTTCTTTAACCGAGCCATCATCCCTGACACCTAAAAATACCCAGCCCCCTGACGCATTGGCAAAGGCGCAGAATTCCCTATCCAATCCTGTCATAGATTCCTTGAATTCTATACGGTATCCTTCGCCCTCAGCAATAAAATGTTGCAATTCTTTACGCTTCATAGTGTTGTATGCCTTTTGCCTCTTTGCCTGGGACAAAGAGGTCCATATCAAAATTGAAAAATACTAAAGAACAAACAGGATTGGGCTACATTTTTTGGCAATGATAAAAATAAATCCCACTTTTTGCCAGAAAATTAATTCTCTGGCAAAAAGGCTATTGAAAAAATTATATATGGAGTTTTCCAGTTTCCCAGAGGATTAATCCTCTGGCAAACTATGTGGGCATCTTCTTCTTTTTGGGGATTATAAAAATTCTGAAATATCATGTATTTAGGAAGAAATTTATGCTGCCAGAAAAATTTTATGAACTTAACTTGATTCATTTGATTATCAATAAAACTTTCCGGTGCGGATAATGATATTTGTACAAAGGTTGAATCAGAAGACAGGATACTTTTATCCGCAAAATAATATTTGCGTTCTACATCCGTGTCAAAATTTACTTTGACGACCCGGTTTTGAGCATTCAAGCTATCCACCTTTGATCTAATGGCGGAGTAAAGTTCCACATAGAGTTCTAGTTGGCCACTTTGAAATCCTCTGGGAACATGTGTTTTCAATGTAAGCATATTTGAATCATACTTAAAATCGAGAACCTCGATATACTCAGAAACTCGAATCATCTTTTTGTAAATAATTTTAACAATATATTTCTGAATAAAAAAATATATAAACACAGACAAACCTAAAGACGCGAGAAAATATTGTGATAGGATAATTTCCATAATAGTCCTTTTATTTTTTTCCTTTTTGCCAGAGGATAATATTCCGGCAAAAAGACATTGCCTTCAATAATTGCAATCTCATCCCCTGTCAAGCAATATATCTTATATACCAGATTTGTTGGTATTTCCAATAGCGATTATTGTATTCTTTTGCGTCTCTTTATCGAAAAATTATATTCAGTCCTGTGTTTATAGAATTCTATTTTAGAATGTCTTCCCCAAACTGATAGATATTTACCAATCTGTCTCCTTTTATCCTTAGCTGCAAAGCGGTAAAGCTGACCGCGCTTAGGACATTCTGGGAATCCGTCCCTTTCTATTGAGACCCTTTCTATAATGAAAGAAAAACTTTTTCCTTCCCAATAAAAATATCCTTGACATAATAACCTGGAATATTTAATAATTTTGTTGGTTTTTCTAATCCCATCGTGTCATTTTGTTTATTTTTGTGGCGAAAACAGATATTGAGGATGCGATGGGATTTCTATTTTTTTTTATGCTATCTCAGGCCATTTCCCAACATCCCGGAATGAGCCGAAAAAAGAATCGCCTCGCGTTCCGTAGTAGAGACGCAGCACGCTACGGCTCTACGGACGTGCTGAACGTGCTGAACGTGCTGAACGTGCTGAACGTGCTGAACGTGCTGAACGTGCTGTCGGGGGCCATTGCGCTGCAATTCTACAACGCTACTATAAAAAAATTATTTAGTGATCGCGAAAGGAAATATATGCAAAATCTTCTATGGGTTGCTCTTGGTGGTAGTCTTGGTGCTGTGGCCAGATATTTAGTTGCTAAAAATATTCAAATTTTGTCGGGTATGGCGTTTCCAGCAGGTACATTTTTTGTCAATGCAACAGGTTCTTTTATTATTGGATTTCTTTTTTATTCATTTGAACAAATCTTCGTCAGTAAGGAAATCAAAGCATTTTTGATAATCGGTTTTTTAGGAGCGTACACGACCTTTTCCACTTACTCGCTTGAAACAGTAAATCTAATCAAACAAGGAACCATTAAGATCGCTTTAATCAATGTTCTAATCAGTAATTTAATTTGCCTGTTAATGACTGTGCTCGGAATGGTTTTTTCTTATTACCTGTTAAAAATATTCAAATAAAATTATAACTTATGGAAAAAAGAAAATTAGCTTCTATACGCCGGGTAAAAGAGATAAAACCGATAGAAAATGCGGATGCTATAGAATTGGCTATAGTAGATGGATGGCAATGCGTCACCAAAAAAGGAGAATTTCAAGTCGGAGATTTGGGTGTTTATTTTGAAATTGATTCTTTTTTGCCTATTGATGACAAATATGAATTTTTAAGAAAAAGTTCGTACAAGAAAATCATGAACCCTTTAGCAGGACAAAGAGAAGAAGGCTTCCGCTTAAAAACAGTAAAATTGCGCGGACAGGTCTCACAGGGAATGATTCTGCCATTAAATTTTTTTCATGAACTACAGAACTCCGATCAAGCGTTTTCCGAAGGCTATGATTTGACAGAATTATTGAACATAGATAAATTTGACCCACCCCTATCAGCCAATTTAGCCGGAGTTGCCAAAGGTTTATTTCCATCCTTTATTCAAAAAACCGACCAGGAGCGCATTCAAAATTTAATTGAATATTTTTCTATTTATAAAGAGACAGAATTTGAAGTCACGGAAAAAGTAGACGGAACTAGCATGACGGTGTACCTCTCAGAGGGAAATTTTGGAGTGTGCTCCCGCAATTTAGAACTGGTAGATGCTCAAGATAATGGTTTATGGAAAATGGCAAAAGAACTCAAATTAGAGCCAGCACTCCGGCAAAGAAATCAAAACATAGCCATCCAAGGAGAGCTTATCGGCGAAGGAATACAAAAAAATCCATTGCGAATCAAAGGACAACAATTTTTAGTATTTGACATATATCTAATTGATGAACATAAATACGCCTCTGGAAAGGATAGGCAAACCATAATGCAATACCTCCAAACCTTTGGCAATATTTTGCATGTTCCCATTGTCTATCCAGCATCCAAAGTATTCGAGGAGCATAATGATATTTCTTCTTTATTGAACTTTGCGGCAGGAAAATCTTTTATCAACCCGAATGTGGAAAGAGAGGGCCTGGTTTTTAAGGCAGTGGACGGAAGTCTTTCTTTTAAGGTTGTAAGCAATAAATACCTGCTTAAGATGCATAGTTAACGCCCTTTTTGCCAGAGGATTAATCCTCTGGCAAAAAGGGCAAATTAATTCTTTGGATTGTATTTCGCCCATATTTCATTCAAAAAATAAAGTCCATATTCGCCATAATGATTACAAATAAAATCAGCGTGTTTTTTAGACTCATCTTTTTCTAGCATATAGATTTTCTTTATCAAAATAATTAGCCGATCTTCCTCATACCTGAAAAAGATTCTCTTTTCAGTCAGTGCTCGCAATGCTTTAATAATAAAATTTGGATTCGATTCAAAATGTTTTTTAAATGCGTCCATAAAGTAATCGGTCTCATACTCGTCATCGTCCATTAGATTGATTGTCTGTATAAGACAATCCTGGATTTTAGAAGACCACTCCTCAATTGTTTCAGCTAAAAGGCTGAGATAGCCAATTATGCTGTTTCGATTTTTAAAATCTTTATTTTTCAAATTCATATTAATTTC
>CAZCVM010000311.1:0-3585 GCA_964501965.1 uncultured Leptospiraceae bacterium
TTTGGTTTCCAGCATGAAAACCCTGCCAACACTGTCTCTGACAATGATTCTTTCACCGTCAATATCCCAGGAGATAATGGGTTGTTCGGAAGCAGCTTTCCAGATGACTTTACCTTCCCGGGCCTTTGTTTTGATAAAAAAACCCTTGGCTGCGTCATCCCGATATGTAATGATAAATAGAAAATGACTGTATGGCAACACGGATAAAATATAATCATTCCATTCCCATAAAATTTCGCCGGAATACAAATCATGCGCACGCACTATGGACTTTTCTTGTAAACGACTGTATCCGGTTTCCGGACGTTCCCAAGTCAAAAAAACATTCTCTTGGACCAAAAAAGCATCAATGGGCTGACTCAAACCAAATTTGCGAGCCCATTTGTATTGATTGTTTTGATCACAAACCATTAGGATATTTTTTTTCGGGTCAAGTCTTACTTTCCAGGTTAAGCCGCTGCCCGGATCCGCTAAATCAAAATTTAACACCGTTTGTTCCATTGTTGTTGATTCGTAAAAAGCTTTGATTCAAATAGCAGGAGCCATTAAATATGTCAATATCTTATAAAAAAATCAAACACAAAACAAAAAACCGCTAAATTGTAATATGTTTCAGGCAAAAAAAAATGATAAATCTTTTTGATAAAAATATTTTTTTCCAACGATTGACTTATCTTTCGGAATTGGATACTCAAAATCCTTTTGCGTCCTATTGTGACACAAATATAAAATATTCTTTTGATATACAAAATTGGGGAAACAGTGAACTGGAACGAATGTATGATAGATTTGTGATTTTTTTTGCTGAGGACGCTGTTTTGAAATCTTTGCAGGAAATATTGAGCAAAGAAAGAATTCAGGATATGCTCTTGCTATTGCGGGTTTTGCCTTTTTTCCCGAAAGGTATCGATATCACAGTAAGCTCCCGTTATGGATTGCGCGAAGATCATATTCGTCACTGGCACAATCAGGGTCTTTGCTTTGTAGATAACAATGATATTGTTTTTGCTGACCCAACAATATCTTTATTGATCTATTCACAATACAAATTGATGATTCCAGTGCGCAGATTGTCTGTACCGCTATCCTTGATTCTCGCAGAATATCCCATCAGTCTGATTAATAAAAATACCCAAATATTGCTCGAATTGTTAGATACTCCATTGGCGGGTTTGGGCACTATGATACCAAACAGCATTGTAGAATTGGTCAAAAAGCTATATGATAAAGTGTCAAATCTGGGAAAAAAAGCTTTGCTGCATTTGCTATTAATCCATTTGTACAAAGCACTGAGGCAAAAAAGCAATATTGAATATTTTTTTTCATTTTACAAAAAGAAAGATGTCCGTGATTTATTGCTGTTTCAATATCAATCGGAACCAAGTCCTTTTTTATTTCCGCACCCGCAGGATACTTCCTTGAGTTACAGTGTCCTGCCGGTAGAAGCTCCAAAGCAATGGGTGATGGGTGTAGCCGAACAATTTCAATATCCAGATAGTTTTTTTGTTTTCCAGAAAGCGGCACAAAAGGATTTTGAAAAAAATATCCAGCAAAAAATGTCTGATCTAGTATCCTTTTTGCGGCATTTATTGTTTGCGATTTATGTCTTTGAGCCAGAGGAAGGGGAAGGACAACCGCATATCAATTATTTGCCAGTGGATTTTAAGTATGAAGTTGAAACGGAATATCTGAGTTGGATATTCAATTTTTTTACATTAACTGGCTTTGTAGAAAAGAAAAACAAAAAATGGAAAATTACCCAAAAAGCTATCCAATGGGACAATTATTCTGACCTGCAGGTTACTCAACAGGTACTATTTTTTTTCCTATGGCATCCAGGATTGCCCTTTTTAAGTTCCATGGAAAAGATTGATTCTCGATTGCAAGAAGAAATCAAAGTATTTTTTTTGTTGGTTTTGTTTATGCGCAAAGGACAAACGATTGGTTTTTCTTCCGTTACGGATCCGTCGCGTCAGGGTTTACTGTGGGAAGAATCATCCAGCAATGATAATGATAGCAGCAAAGAAACGCAAAATATTTTTCATCCATGGCTGCAATACTTTGGCTCTTATCAGGCTTTGAATGATATTTTTTTGCGTCTGGCCCGTTTCTTCGCGGCATGGGGGTATTTATGGGAATGGGAGGATCGAGTTTTTTATATATCAGCCAATATGTTTGAATGGAATCCCATGGGTGATTTTTTGATGAAACTGCATGCAAAAAAAGACTCTATGGACTCCGCTATTTTGGATACCAGGCAATTCAATGAATTTTTATTGAGCAATGTTTCATTGCAGGATTTGATTTTTTGTCATCAGTGGGCTTTTGTAAAGCAAATGGGAAAAACTTCTTTGTGGGCAGTGGATCAGGAAAAGATCAAGCAAAATGTCACTGAGGAAAGAATACAAAAAAAAATACAGGTTTTTATTCAAAATAGTATTAAAGATTCCAATCAGGTAAACAATTTGCAAATAGTTCAGGCAGGCGCAATCCACGAGCGCGTAGTTTTTTATTATCAAGAAAACCATGTTATTGTTGTGCCCAATCAGGACATCTGGCAAGATATATATCAAAATGAAATATTTAAAATTGCAGTGACTAGACATTTTCATAGTGTAGAAGATTGGGCGATTCTTTTGCTACATGAGGAGTTTGAACAAACAATACTCTCTTTTTTGAAGCAAAAGGAAATATTGGTTTTTCCGGTTAAAAAAGAACCTGTTAAAAGTGCGATACAAAAGGAAGACAATACGTTCTATGTTTATGAGATATTTTTCGCGCGATTAATAAAATATATCCATAGATTGGGCCCGGTTGCGGTACATAAAAATGATAAAAAATCCATGGAAAAAAATATTTTGGAATACAGCAGCGAAGACATGACGGACGATAGATTGCAAAAAATTGTTGCCCAGGCGATTGACCAGGAGTGGCTGATGGAAATAGAATATTTTGCCAAGTCCCATGATTATCGTTCCAGTACCCGATTGATTGTGCCGCAAAAAGTGGCCAAAGATCATTTGATAGCGTTTTGTCATTTGCGACAAGATCAGCGTATGTTTGTTTTCAACCGAATCGGAAGGGTAAAAATTATTAAGCAATGAAAGTATATATACAACAGGTAGGCTTAAGTCGTTTTGGCAAATGGAACGGAACATGGCCGGAAATGCTTTTATCTTTGCTCCCCAGACCTTTGGATGCGGATGCGCTCGTTGTGGCCAATCAGGAGGCAGGCGGTTTAATAAATGAATCATTGATCCATACAAAAACTGCCCAATGGGTATGTCCAAATGCGGGCATAACACAATGGATCAATGGCGGTTCAGCCAGCGGAGCAGCAGCTTTAGAACAGGGTTATTTACTCTTGCAGACAAAAAGGGTTGAGACAGTACTGGTTTTGGGCTGGGAGTTAATGAGTCAATATCCCCAGCAGCAAGTTTCCGCAATGATAAGCAAAGTATTGTCAAAAAATGAAATAATGTGGCAAATGTCTATGGTTCATGGGGCCGCTTTGATCGCAAGGCGATTGTTGCATGAGGGTAAACATCAGCGTGCTTTTTTTAATGTCAAGGATAAATTCTGGTT
>CAZCVM010000311.1:3595-3855 GCA_964501965.1 uncultured Leptospiraceae bacterium
GGAGCGGACAATCCCAACGCGCACTTGAGAAAAAGAGTGACCATAGATCAGATCAATGAGTCACGATTTATTGCTGATCCATTGCGGTTGTATGATTGCTCCCCGATAAGCGATGGCGTGGCCTATGTTTTGCTTACCAGGAAAAAAACAGATATTGAGCTGGCAGCCATAACAGGGGCGCGGGCAGTTGTTCCTATTGTTCAACGTGATAGCTTGACTTCTTTTGAAGAGACCCAAAAAGCAGCTAAACAGGCATATTC
>CAZCVM010000312.1:0-3841 GCA_964501965.1 uncultured Leptospiraceae bacterium
GAAAACCCACCTGCTTATGTCAAAGGTGCTTACAGGGGATAAATTCACGCTTACGGTTTAAACGCTATCCAGGAAACAATAGTCTGGTTTCACTCAATATATCATCGACGTCCTTATATGGATTTTCGGGTCGATAGGTTTGGTCATGGTCGTGCAGAGGGTAATCTTGAAAAGCTTGAAACCTCCCAAATTGCCAATTTTCATTATAGCGATAAAAAAAGTGATTCCTACTTTATTTATCCTTACTCCGGGGCCGAAAATGTACCCACAACCTTTGCAAATTTTGAGAGTCCAGCACCTTTTCCCGATTCCCGTCCCAAAGGAGTTCCTTTAACTGTTTCTTTTCAAAATCCTTTATACAAAAATGGAAAATTGCGTCTATTTGGACCCGATAGCAGAGTTTCTCTTCTCACCACTACTGTTTTAGCCGACCCGAATAATTTTATTGAAGCAGTGCCGGCAAAACCTTTAAAGCCGGGAACATCTTATGTACTGGAATTTCATTATGCAGGTAAAATTGATAAAATTCCTTTTAAGACAGCTTCAAATAATCCGGCGAAAACTTTTGCTGAAAAATTGAAAAAAAAATTAAGCCGTTGAAAGACTGAATTTAAAACGCAACGATAAATTTTAAGCACACTTCATTATTCAAAAATTATTATAATCTACAAAATAGTGATTAAATTTCCTCACCATTTCTTATTAAATGAAAAAAATCAATGTGGGAACTAAGACCGGTTCCAGGTAAAAATATTATTTTAATAACTGATCCCTTTTTGTTTTTCTAGGACTTTGGTCGCTACATACCAGAGAGGATGTGGATACAAAACTGAGGATTGTGAGAATAAAAACCGAAATTTTGGTCATCTTGAGCCTCCTATGTGACATATTGAGTCTTATTATGGGCAAAAGCGGAGCTTAAATTTTTTGCATAACAGTTTGGAACGTCATATAGTTAAAAGTAATGACTTCGATATGGCTTTCCAGAATGAAATAGTTCTTTATTCGTGAAAAACCTTGGAAGCAGTTTAAATTTGGGTGTATTTTGCTCCAAAAAACTTTGATAAAATTTTTTATTATGAAATTATCCTTGCTTTTTAAAGGATTTTGAAGAATATTAAGATAAAACGAAATGTGGGATGAAAAAAATGGAAACCATTTCCTTAGTTTGGGATTATGATATTTCCGAATCAACATATTTAAATATTCTACATGGCAAAGAAACAATGGGTCATTTAAACAGGGATTGGGCGGCTGTGCGTATGTTGGAATACGCGACTTACCGTGAAATCGTATTACACATTGGATTTTTAGATTTAATACAAAATTGGCACAGATGGAGATCTAACGTTCGTTCCGCATCCCGAAAACGAGGCCTAGATTGGTTGGTAGAGTGGCTTCCGAAGACCCATCCTGAAAAATGTGCTTAGTGAATGTATCATGCATGAATTTTATATCCATCAATTATATCCGTTCCAAGATGAAATTTTAAAAATAATTAATGATAAGGGGACTCCGTTTTATTTATCTGGAGGAACTGCTGCATCACGTGGTTACTTGAATCATCGATTCTCAGATGATCTTGATTTGTTTGTCAATGACGATGAGCAGTTTCCATTATTCTCGGATCGAATTATTCAAGCTCTAACAAAGAAAAATGGCCTTGAATTAAATGTAATTTTAAAAGAATCAAGGTTTGTTCGGTTTTTTGTAGAAAAAAATAAAATGATCCTCAAAGTAGAACTAATCAATGATGTACCATCTCATATTGGAGAAATAATGGAGCATGGAATTTTGGGAAAATTGGATAGTGCAGAAAATATTCTAGCCAATAAAATCACAGCAATCATAGACCGAAGAGAACCAAAGGATTTTTCAGATATTTGGGGATTTTGCGTTCATTTAAAAATGTCATTGAAATTTTCGATTGAAAATGCTCAGAGCAAATCTGCGGGAATTTTTGAACCAGACCTTGCTCGGGTGCTGACAAGCCTAAAAAAACAGGATTGGGAATTGGTCAAATGGGTTAATGCGCCTGATTTTGAGCATTACCGGCAATCTATTCTAAAGCTAGCTGATGATTTAATTTTTTAGTGGGCCATATTACGGATTTTTTGATCAATCTCATTAAGTTTTTCCCGTTCGAATTAATGGCCTAAGTTTTTGACCTCTTTACGGATGGATCCAATTTTAGACCGAAATTCAGCGCCAGTCATGCCGGATTTGCCTTTGATGTGTTTGGCCTCAAAATTTGTTTCAACTGCCCCCATGCCGCATCCTATATCGACACCAACTGCATTTGGTAGCACCGAATTTTCGCAGGCTATGACACCACCGATGGCCATACCATAGCCTACATGACAATCAGGCATTAAGGAAACATGCTGAAAGATTGCGGGGTGATTGGCAAGGTTGCGGGCCTGGGTCATGGCTTCCGCTTCAATATCTTGACACCAGGATTTTATCGGTCTTTTTAGATTTTCAGATATTTCCCATTGCATTTTTGTTGTAGCCATTTTATATTAAATTTAAAATTAACCTCTTATTTTAAAATCAGGTTGTCAATTAGATTTTATAACGTATTGCATCTCTTTGGCAATCGGCAAATGAACATAATAATAATTAGTTGTAAAATTCGGCAGTTTTTTTTGAATCGGTTTTATTAGAAAAATATTATTGGGTACTAGATCATGAGAAAAAAAATAGTTATTTTAATGTTGCAATTTATGTTTATTGGGCTGTTTCATGGGCTTCATGCTGAAAAAATTCCTAATACAGCTATTTATACAATACAAGATCAACGCAGGATTTTATACAATGAGATGGCAAAGTTATCGCCTAGACAAAAAATGATTGTCAATTTCACGTCTATTTATTGCGGACCTTGCCGCAAGAAAATTCCCGAATTATTGCAAATAGTCAGGAATAACAGCGCGAAAGTTAAAGTGATTTTTGTAGTTTCTGAAAGCAGCAAAGATCTGCTAGAGACGCCTCAAGGAAAAGGGTTTATGAGGCTATTTCAAAATGAAGGAAAAAGAATAAACCAGATTCTGTTTACAGATGTGATGGGCACAGTAAAGCGAAGATCTAGAGTAAAAGCCACGCCATGTACCTTTGTCCTGAACAAAGATGCGGATATTTTACTGCGTATTAAAGGATATAAGGCAAGCAACCATAGTAAGATTATCAGGGCCATTTGAAAATAAAGCAATTATTCTAAACAAATAGTTGCTTCATAGCTATCCGGTTCTAATAATAATAGGAAGCGATGTTTAGAATCATTCCCTAAGGAATATATTGGCGAATTACTAAAGATAGGAAAATTTTAATGGAAAGCATGAAACGCAGCAGCCTTGTTTTGCTTATAGCATTCACCCTTTTAGGTACCCTGGCAAAACATATTTTAGCACAGGATGCACACATATTTTTTACCGGCTCGTTGAATGATAAACAAGAAGGGTGCACCTGTTCTAAAAATCCCGCGCCAGGGATTGCAAGGCGCGCTGCCATTGTTTCCAAATTACAGAAAAGATATCCGAGATCCATTTGGATTGATACAGGGGACAATGTTTTTGGAACCTATTCCCGCCTGCAATGGCGTCTCATGGCCAAATATTGGGGTCTGTCCCCATACCATGCTCTGGTTTTAGGAGATCAGGAATGGGAAACCTTGTTAATAACAAAAAGCTTGCAACAAAAATATTTTTTAATTCAATGAAGACTGTACGAATTAAGCAAAGTATGCCGTTCCAACTTCGCTCACGATCATTTTTTTGTCGTAGCCTCCCATATTTTGTCAAAAATCCAATTGGCATTGTTTTCTATACCCCAATGCATTCGA
>CAZCVM010000313.1:0-3840 GCA_964501965.1 uncultured Leptospiraceae bacterium
ATTACATGAATTTATAAATATCAATAAAGGTAAAGTTCAAATAATATCAAATGAAGGATTTTGGCAGATGGACAATGGAAAAGTTACTACTCAAAATTTTGAAAATGAATTTCCTGGCACAATGGTAAACATTTCCGTCAAAACAGATGATAAAAATTTATATATTTTAAACAGTGAAATTGATGATAATATTTTTTAAGGAGGGATAATGAATAAAATAATACTGAGCATCTATTCAATTACAGGAGATCCGTTTTGTGTCTCCGCAGAAGACGGTGAAAAAGTTTTTAAACAGATAAAAAAAGGAATCAATGAAGAAAAAAATATAGAGTTATCTTTTCTCAATATTGAAATGCTGACTTCTGCATTTCTTAATACTGCCGTAGGTAAACTCTACAGTGAATATGATGAAGAGAAAATAAGAGCAAGCCTTTCCTTATCGGATATAAGTGATGCAGATAAACTTCTCTTGAAACGGGTTGTCGATACTGCCAAGGCCTATTATAAAGATCCTGACCAATTTAAAAATTCCATAAGCAGGATAATGGAGGATCAATAATGGCAATTTTTATTAAAACTGACAATCTCGCTGATGTTAAAGATGAAAAGATATTTTTTGACGCAAATATATGGATGTATATTTTTTGCGAAATAGGCAACTACAACAATAATTTGACTAAAAAGTATTCTACATCATTCAGCTATTTCCTAAAAAACAAGACTTCTATTTTTATTGACATTACAGTAATATCAGAATTTGTTAATCGCTATTTACGTATTGCCTATTCCAATTATATCAGGACAAACAATTTAAATAATAAAGATTATGATTACAAAAAGGATTACCGTGTAAGTGATGATTTTAAAGAAGCCTGGGAAAATGTATGTAATATAGTCAATAACCGTATTCTGCTAACCTCAACACCCATTAATTTTGAGTATGATAGAACTTCTATAACTGCCTTACTTGATAGTAACAATAACGACAGTGATTTTAATGATAATCATATAACAAATCTTTGCCGTACAAAGGACATGTATTTATTTACTCATGACAGAGATTTTAAAAATTCTGGGATAAATATTATTACTGAAAATAGACATTATTGGACAAACTGATTTTGTGTTGTAAAATATGACACAGTTACATGAAAATATCGAGGACAACAAATAAATGGCCATTCATAAAAATTATCTATTTATATGAAGTTGCGGCAGTGAAAGATAATTTCATGACCATTCTCTACCAGTATAGAAAGAAGCCTTTTGCCAATATATCCAGTAACTCCAGTTAAAAGTATTTTCATTGAATTATTTTTTCTCTAAATATTTTTTTTCTAGTATTACAGTCTTTCATATATGTCTAAATCTCCTGTGATTGTCCCTCAAATCGTTGTAGTTTGAAAGAACCTTTCAGCACAAACTATGCCTGCCATTTTGCTTGTCCAGTCCTTTTAGTATTGTCTGGCAAAACACGAAAATGGAATAGAATGGAAAAGGTTGCTCTAAATCCTGAAAAAATTTTTAAGATAATGAAAAAAAATGCGTAGTTTTTTAAAAAGGTGAGAATTTTCTTTACATTTAGGAAAATACCAATGTAAACTTCTTGAAAAATTTAATCATGTATGTAAAAATGAAATTATGGGTGTTTCTCTAAAAAGAAAAAGATACTTACGACCTAAATAATGTGATAAATTTTTGGCATTATATACCACAGGGCGAATATGGTAAAATTCCATGTGGTACAGATAGAGGATTTATATGAAACTTACAGACAACGAAAAACGAGAAATATTAAAACTCATAGAAGCTGACAAACCCCTGCCCGACAAATACCGTTTTCTTCTCTTTGATGACCAGCGGGAAGTGGAACTTATATGGAACGGAAAAACCAATGAAGTAACAAACATTGTATTGCCCTTCCAGGTAATTGAACAGGTGGATGAACCAAGAAGCGGTGCTGGGGAAATGAAAAGCAGTACGGTTAAGGAACCGCGAATAGACGCTAATGGACGCGAATCAGGAAAAAAAATTGGCACTCATTCGGGTGCATTGGGGCTTAAAGATGAAGATACATATTACCAGGGATTTTTTTTGATGAAAGAGGCAGGCAAAAAACCGGTTGGACAAATAAACTTATTTGGGGTGATAACAAACTGATTCTTTCTTCTCTTAAGAATGGTTCCATGCGTGAACAAATTGAAAAAGCTGGCGGAATAAAACTCATTTACATTGACCCGCCCTTTGATGTGGGGGCAGATTTTTCAATGGATATTGAAATTGGTGATGAAACCTTTACTAAAAGGCCCAACATTCAGGAAGAAGCTAAATCAAAAGGTATTGACCTTGCCTTAAAATATATACCTCGTGAAGTATTTGACAAGCGTGCTATCGAAAAGAATCAGATTGTTTTTCATGATGTATCTTATATTGAAGTCAAACCTCATGTAAAAAAAGGTACGAAAAAGAACCCCCCATCCATTGCTGTAGAACTCACAGATTTTTCAGTCTTCTATTCACAGGATTCTGTTGATAACGCCGCCGAAGCCCTTAAAAAAGGAAAAAATAAAATTGTTGTTGAGGCTGGTAAAATTATAAAGGTAATGAAAGATAAAAACGATATAGTCACCCGTGAAGTACTGACAAAAAAATGGACTGACTGGATTGACTACTGGAGTGTTGACTTTGACTTTGAAAGCAAACGTGAAATTGTCCGGGTTAAAGATGAAGCCAGTGGAAAATTTGAAGAAAAATGGACAGGTGACTTTATATTTGAAAATGAATGGCAAAGCTTCCGTACAAAAAAAGAACGTGACCTTGAACTTAAAACCCCCTTTCATGAATGTAATCCAGGAAGATACAAAGTTGCTGTTAAGGTAGTTGATATTTTTGGTAATGACACCATGAAAATTATTGATGTCAGTGTGGGAGGTTAACAATGGCCTCAAAAATAGACGTTCAGGGAAAAGAAATAACCATTTTTTCACAAAATGAAGAAGACTATATATCACTTACCGACATGGTCAGGGACATTGAAAACGGACTCGCTCTTATAGAAAAATGGCTGAGAAACAAAAACACCATCGAATTTTTGGGCATCTGGGAGGAGATATACAACCCGGACTTTAATTCCCCCGAATTCGAGGGAATTAAAAATCAGGCGGGCCTGAATCGTTTTGCCCTATCAGTCAAACAGTGGGTAGAAAAGACCAGCTCAGTCGGTATTATTGCTAAGGCCGGCAGATATGGAGGCACTTACGCACATAAAGACATAGCCTTTGAATTTGCGTCATGGATATCGCCGCAATTTAAACTCTATCTTATAAAAGAATTTCAGCGTTTAAAAGACCAGGAAAAAAAACAATTAGGCTGGGACATCCGCCGGAACCTGACAAAAATCAATTATCGCATTCATACTGATGCAATAAAAGAAAAACTTATACCTGAAGAGCTGTCAAAAGCAAAGGTTAATCAAGTATACGCTACAGAAGCTGATGTGCTTAACATGGCCCTCTTTGGGATCACTGCGAAAGAATGGCGGGAGAAAAACCCTGATAAAAAAGGCAACATTCGTGATTATGCGGATATTTCTCAGCTTGTTTGCCTTTCAAATCTTGAAAATTTAAACGCTCATTTTATTAATGAAGGGATATCACAGGCAGAACGCCTTGCAAGACTCAATGAAATCGCAATTCATCAAATGAAATTGCTCACAGAAGAAGCTGGAATAAAAAAACTGGAAGGGGGTAAGTAATGGCAATTCATAAAAATTTTCCCGATTCCCCCTATGAAATATTAGACCCGGAATACCGCTGGTTTCCAGCGGATGAAACCCTGAGA
>CAZCVM010000314.1:0-3833 GCA_964501965.1 uncultured Leptospiraceae bacterium
GCATGTGTTCGGCAATGGCGCGGTTTTTTTTATTTACCACGGAAATGGATTCTATGATTTCTTTCATAAGATGTATCGTTTGTGAAGCATTTTTGCGGCCAGTTTCTACTTCTGTTTTGCTGAGCTGGATCAAAGAGCCGATGTTGCTGATGCTTGAAGATGTTTGTTCCGCCAATTTGGATATTTCATCAGCAACCACCGCGAAACCCCGCCCCGAGTCACCAGCACGGGCAGCTTCAATGGCCGCGTTCAATGATAAAAGATTGACTTTATCGGAAATATCATTGATAATGTTGACAACTTCACCCATTTTTTGCGAACTATCACTGATTTTTTCCATATTTTGCCCCAGACCGTCCAGCGAGGATTCTCCGGTTTGGATTTTGCTTGAGATGTTCTCAGACAAATCATTGACCTCTGTGACATAGCCGTCAATGTTGACAATTGTATCAGACAACTCTTCAATGCTGGATGTAAGAGAAAGGTATTTCAAAAATTGATCATTTGTTTTTTGGGCAATGACGCCGGCAGAATCGCTGATCTCACGCAATGATATTGCGATATTGTTTACAGCTTCCACTTGATCTTGGGTGGTTTCAGAAAAACTTTGAGTTCCGGATGACAATTGTTCGGCTGCTGTGGCCAGTTGCATGGCTGCTTCTTTGGAAGCATGGATCATGTCGCGCAATGATTCCAAAAAGATATTGAATCCAAACGCCAATTTACCAAATTCATCGCCACTACCCACAGCTATGCTTTTGGTGAGGTCGCCTTTTCCTTGTGAGAGTTCTTGTATTGTAGTGTTTATGTGCCGGATAGGGCGCATAAAATATTTGACCACGAAAAAAACAATAGAGATCGAAAAAAACACAGCTATCAAAGTAAAGATCAAAATCACCCAGCGGATCCGTGACAGATTTGTCAATGATTCTGAAATGTCCTGGGTCATTACCAGTACTGCAATGGTTTTTTTTTGCCAGTCTATTACGGGAAATCCGACAATTATTGCTTGTCCATGGTTTTGTTTAGTGACGCCTGACAGACTTTGGCGCAAAAAATTTTCATGTATATTATTTTGCAAAAAATGGTCACGAAGTTTTTCTTTTTTGTTATTTTTATTAATTTGCATGTTTAACGATGATGATAAAAAATAAAAATCTCCTGTATTTTGCATAGTGCCCGCTTGTTTATCCTGGGACACTTTTTTGTCCAAAATGTCTTTGTATTCAGGAGCAACAAATAATGACAAAGTTTGTTTTGGATCCAAATTTTGGTACAACTCAGAAATTTTGAAATACATTTCCATGGACCCAATGTAACGGTTGTTGCGTACTATGGGGACGATGCCCCGAATCACCGGTCCGCCTCGGCCCATTTCTACCACTTGCATGGGTTTTTGTTTGTCAGCGACGTGGAGGATGCTTTTTCGAAAACTGGCAAGATCATCGCCGCCTTGTTTGAGCTGGCCGGCTGGTATCCAGGTACGCAAAAAACTTTTGGCTTTGGGTTTATGAAAGTGTATCCGAATTGTTTTTACCAGATCATATTGTTGGAGCCATGTTAGCTCCTGATCCAGGGTACGGCGCAATAAATTGCGCCCTTGGTCTTCATCGGGCAAATTGTATGCTTGAGTGATGCCTTCCATTTTCGCGAGTGTGATGGCAATACTCAAAGCTTTGACACCGATGCGCTTCATCTCCTGTTGCAAGGCATTGGTTTTGTGTGTTATGGACTCATTGATTCGCTGGTCGACTTCTGCAGATACAAAGTGCATGATAACAAAATAGCTGCAAATAAAGACAATGACCAACACAATAGACAATGGCCCGGCAATTTTGTATCTTATATTGAGATTTTGTATTGCCGAAAGTTTTGAAGCAGATTGATGGTTTTTTTCGCGCTTTTTTGATTCATTTTTCATAAAATGCCAGCCATTCTCAGTTTTTTGTATTTTTGTATTTCAATTTTGTTTTTTCAGATAAAATAAGGTTAAACAAGATAGAATGAAGTACCATAAAAAATAATATGATTCAAAATGAGGCGTTAAAAATGCAACCGAAAAAATATTTGTCCACTGCAATCAAACCTTTTTACTTTTTGTTTACAAAATATATTGTCATTATATTAATTGGGGACGCTTTTTTTGATTTTCTTTTTAATCCCTTTTTGTATTTCACCTAGGTATTCTCGTGAAGATACATATTTATCCGAAAAGTTGACGATGAAAGATTCTTTGTATCGCGGCGGACTGAGGGTCAATGGCCACATGTGTTTAAGAATAATGTCCTTCTCAATTTTGTTTACATCAAAATGTTTCTGGGCATTTTTTAATGCGATTTTTGAATGCCATAGTCCATGAAATTTTTCTTTGGCAAGATCCGGCTCGTCATGGTTTCGCCAGTCATACAGAAAAAAATCATGGAGAAGGCCTCCCCTGGCAGCAGATCGATAGTCAAGTTTTAAGTATTTACATAGTGAATATGCCAGATATGATACATCAAGAACATGTTCATAGATGGATGAATTGTGATGAAAAAAATCTTTAAGTCTTTGAAATTCACTATTGTCCAGGATATCATTCACAAGGAGATAGTATTCATCCTCATAAGGTTCCCGATGATCCATGTTGGCCCTAAATTTGCTTTTTATGATATCCATTATACTTTGTACTTTCAAATTGACTTCATCGCGAAGCTTTATATTGATTTTTTTGTTCAAATCAGGGAAGGCCTTGAGAAACCTCCGGATGGAATTGACAATTTTTTCAATTTCTTCATTGTCAAGATTTATATAGTTTTCAAAAAGAAAGAGCAGTTTATCCCTAAATGACGAGAGCCTTGCAATGGAGATTGTTAAATCTATGATAAAATACACTAAAAGAAAAAGAGCGATATAGATTGTTGATTCATAATGGCTTTTTTGTAAGATAAATAGCACTTTAGGGTGTATAAAATATACAAAAACAACGGCCAGGAATGCCCATGCTACAGAAAACAAAAGAGCAACTCTGCCATGCAGGTTGAATTTGCTATCACTGTAATCCCATAGCTTGATTTTCATAAATTTTTCTGACATATAGCCAACAATATATTCCAATAGTGAAAGAATGATCCCATAAATTATAAAGTGAACAATTAATCCGATATCCGGCAAGAGATGATTCATTATCAATACAAAGAAGGCACCGATGCCATAAATAGGAACAATCGGCCCGTACATAAATCCGGGATTTACCATTGTCCGGTATTCATAGGTGCGGTAGATAAACTCAATGATCCAGCCCAAAAATGAGTAGATCACAAAGAGGATGAATAGTTGAAATATGCTATAGTCCATAAAAGATGCATTGTTTTTACAGCAATGCATGTCAAGACATATTATGTTAATATGTCGGAAATTCTACTCGTTTTGGAAAAGCTGCATTTATGCTTTTCTTTAAAGCTGCTGATCCATCAATAACACACAATATTTTATCAGTAAAATTAATTTTACGTACCTTTTTCCCCAATTCCTTATTTTTTTTAGTTTTATAAAATTACAAAACATGTAATAAAAATTGCGGAAGATTGTGACAAATTTTTACTTTTCACTTGCAAATTTTTAGATTGCTTCTATTCTTTGTCCTATTATGAATATTCTTTTATCTTTTTTGGGATCCAATGATCCTTTTTCCATTAAACCCAATGATCAAGGGCAAAAAGTCCCTGGGCCAGTGCTTTCTATTCTAACGGAATACAAAAAACAATTTGATCTGGCTTACATTTTTTTTACGGACCAAATGCGGGCCAATGCTGACCGTTTTAAGGAAGAAATATCCAGCCTATCAATCAATA
>CAZCVM010000315.1:0-3828 GCA_964501965.1 uncultured Leptospiraceae bacterium
ATATTCAAGCGTATGACAGATATTCATCGGCCCAATACTTTGGCCAATGGTTATTCAGACGCTTTTTTTTCGGGTAAACGCAGGCATTACTCTTCTTCTACATTGACATATTATGCGGCACGGCTTCCTTTTCGATCATTCCATGATATTCGAAATGATCAGTCTGTTTTTATGGACATTACGCATCGAATGGCCCGCAAAGTCGGATTTGATTTGCCGCCAAGAACTTATTATCAAGCAGCGGAAATTCTTTCTAATATGACAAAGACTTATGATTTTGTTTTGTTCGAATATTTTTTAACAGATAAAGCGGGTCATACGAGAAAAATGGGTTTAGCTAGACGGTCGATTGAGCTATGGGAAAAATTTCTTGTTGCATTGTTGGAAACGGTTGATCTCAAGCAGGTGCAAATAGTCATTTGCAGTGATCATGGAAATGTGGAAGACCTGTCTTCCAAAAGTCATACTAGAAATTTTGTGCCTACAATGCTTTGGGGGCCAGGCACGGAAGAAATCAGTCAATTTTTACAAAAGTGTGAGAAAAAAGATTTGGTATCCGTGCATCAAGCTATGTGTTCTTATCTGGAAATACCTTTTCCGAATCGTCTGGATAAAGGGACGAGCCAATAAATGAAGTGGGACAGACCATTGGCGGAAATATTGCGACCGCGCGATTGGCAGGATTTTTTGGGACAAAAACACCTGACAGACCCGCAGGGAGATTTGTCGCGTTTGCTGGATTTGCCCTATCCGCCGTCATTGATTCTTTGGGGACCGCCGGGATCCGGTAAGACTACTTTAGCCCATATTTTGGCTGGCCATTTCCAAGCGAAAATTCAAATCATCAATGCGGTTTCAGCCGGGGTCAAAGATATCCGCGCTGCCATAGACCGAGCTCAAAAAATCCGTGATAATGGCGGGTTTTTCATTTTGGTTGTGGATGAGATACACCGCTTTCATAAAGGTCAGCAATCTACTTTACTACAGGCAGTGGAAAAAGGCGAGCTTGCCCTGATTGGCGCGACCACAGAAAATCCATCCTTTGCATTGATTCATCCTTTGCTCAGTCGATGTCGAGTTTTGACCTTTGAGCCATTGTCAGTCGAAGTATCGCGCCAATTGATAGAGCAGGCAGAAAAATGGTTTCAGAATCAGTATGACTGGTCTGTGGATTTTTTGCAAATTTTGCCTTGGCTATTGCGTCAGTCACAGGGAGATGCGCGGCGGCTGCTCAATTTATTGGAAACATTAATGGTTTTTGCGATCAAAAAAAATCAGGAAAAAAAAGAACAAAAATTTATTTTTACGCAACAGCATATTCAAAATCAGAAAGTATGGCTAAATTATGATAAGGATGGCGATTATCATTATGATTTGATCTCGGCATTTATTAAATCTATGCGCGGCTCTGATCCGGACGCGGCAATTTATTACCTGGCCTGGATGCTGGAAGGTGGGGAAGACCCCAGATTTATCGCGCGAAGATTGGTTATTTTCGCATCAGAAGATATCGGTTTGGCCAATGGTCAAGCATTCTTATTGGCAGAAAGCGTATTTAGGGCTGTCGCGGATATTGGCATGCCGGAAGCGCGGATTCTTTTGGCGCAGGCAACTTTGTATCTGGCCGCGTCACCCAAAAGCAATAGCGCGTATCTGGCGATTGACGAGGCTTTGAATTTTGTCCGGCTCCATAAAACCAGAGGTCCGGAAGTACCGCTGCATTTGCGCAATGCGCCTACCAGTTTTATGAAACAACAGGGGTATGGCAAAGAGTATAAATACCCTCATGATTTTCCAGGCCATTTTGTGCGAGAGAATTATGGGCCGGACCAAGAGCTATTGGCTTTTTATCAGCCGACCGATATGGGAGCGGAAAAAAAGATCAAAGAGTATTTGCAAAAATTGTGGACGGGCAAAGAACATTTATTTATGGATGTCAATGAATAAATGTTCTTGTGGTTTGTTGTTGCTGTATTTTTATCATTCATTTATATTCTATGTATAAAACTGGCAAATTTTGCAGCCAAAGGAGCTTTGCCGGCAATCAGTATCGGCTTTTGGTCATTGGGCAGATCAAAATAATGGATATCAACGGGAACCCATAGACTGTTTTCCCACAACGAAGCATTTTCTGGAAAATATAGGTCTTTGCCGGCTGCTTTCAAGTGGCTCCAGGCTGCAGCAATATCCCATAGTTTGGGTCGTCCAATAAATGCAATATCTAGTTGACCAGTAGCTGTCAAAGAACCATGTATTGCAGTGGAGCCTAGAGACCGGACTTTACCCAAAAATTTTTGATCCATAATGAACTTTTGATGAAACCCTGAGGGCAAAGCGCATTGGGTTTCTCTATAGAAATCCTGATTGGCTGGATTGATCAATTTTTGCTTGTATTCCTGATTGGTTGAAGTAAACAAAATATTATTATTCAAATACAATTTTTGCTCTGTATCCTGCCAAATCAAATCGCGGGTCATTGGTATGGCTACAAATCCGTTTTGCGGTTGCGCTTTTTCATTGATAAAACCTAGAGAGATCGTCCACAAGGACAAACCGCTGATAAAAGACGATGTGCCGTCAATTGGATCAATGGCCCAGCATGGGTAAGATATTTTTCCTCCTTGCTCCTCGCCAACAATGTCTATATGTGGAAATCTTTGCGAAAGTTTTTCGCGCAGGAAATGTTCGATTTGTTTATCCGCTTTTGAAACAAGACTATGATCTTTTTTGATCACCATGGCCTGATCTGCGGCAGGCGCGGCAAATATTTGCCGCGCCTGTTTGGATGCCTGCTGCATAAGGTCACGCAAAAACTCAATATCGCTATTTGTGAAAAAATTAATCATTGTCTAAATGCCCCGCGTCTGAGTCTCCCATGTCCATGCCATGAGGAAAATATTCAGGCCATCTGTCGTTGACCATTTTGCGAGTGGCGCGGTCGCAAATGAGCTCTTGGGGATATTGTTCTTTCATCCGGCAGTCCCAAAGTATGGGTCCTTGACGGGAAATACTATTGCGGATGACTTTTGCTCCGGCTGAGTAAATATCAGCAGCCGGCTCAAACCGCGTAAAAGCGGTCCATAAAAACCGTGCATTGGTTTTAGCAGTAAGTTTAGCGTTGTCTGTCAGAATGACAAGAGGCCATTTGGCTAGAAGCGGGTCCTGGATTATTTTCTGGGGCGATAACTTTTCTGAGGCAAAATCTTTGCCTGTGTCTATGACAAGACAGCCAGGGCAAAATATTTCAGCATTATTTATCCAAGACGGCAGTTTCTCAATATTTTCCGGTAAATTGCGTATTGGATTTCCCAAGCCGAGCATGATCGCTTTGGATCCTTTGTTGACCTGAGGGCCGGTATAGTCCAAAGTATCCATAGATAGGTGATCAAAAATATACAAATCTCTGGAGAAGTCCACGCGTTGTAAAATATAGGTCAAAACATTTCTAAAGTTTTTCAAATCCATTGGTTGATCCAGGCCGAGTAAAAATTTGGTTAATGTCAATTGTCCTTGACCTAGGATAGCAAAAGCACTGGCCATAGCTTCCCGAGGATATCTTTCCTGCAAAACAGCAGCACTCAACGCATGGTATCCTGTTTCGCCATAAGACCAAAGGTCGGAAACGCCCGGCATGACAAGAGGGAATAATGGAGAAAGCAGCTTTTGCAAATAATCTCCTAAAATAAAATCTTCTTGCTTCGGCTTTCCAACAACGGTCACAGGCAAAATCGCGTCTTTACGGTTGAAAATATGCTTTACCTGAAAAACAGGATAATCATGTTTTAATGAATAATAGCCATAATGATCTCCGAAAGGCCCTTCAGGACG
>CAZCVM010000316.1:0-2045 GCA_964501965.1 uncultured Leptospiraceae bacterium
GCCCGCAAAACCCGATCCACTTCATTTTTGGACATTTGCGGAAACAAAGGCAGCTCCACTACTCGTTGGTACAACCGCTCCGTCTTGCGGTACGAGTCTCCCGAAAGGTTGAGCCATTGATGCAATGGATAATATTTTTGTGTCGCAACTCTGATCTTTTCCTGACGAAATTTTGCTAAAGCCTGATCCATATTTGATTCAATAATCACCGGAAAACGAAAAGCAATGGGCTGGTCTTCCGCAAAAAGATACCTGTGGGGAGTCCGGCCCAACAGCTTACGGTACAAAGCGGCGATTTCATTGCGCCGCGCGTTCATTTTTTTGAGATTTTTCAATTGAGCCAAAGCCAGTGAAGCTTGAAAATCAGCCATGCGATAATCAGAAATATGCCAATTTTCAACAGCCTCAGTGCTGACCTGGTCTTTTTGATCTTTTTTTGTTTTTCTGGCTTTTGATAATGTGTGATCTATAGAACGTCTTTCTCTAGCGCGGTGAAACAATTTCAAGTTGTCTGTTGCCAAAATTGCACCATTGCCGGTCGTAACAATAGAGTCTTCGGTCAAGGACAATACAGACACAGAACCCTGAGAACCGATCTGGATATCATCGTCATTGAACGCGCCCATACAATGCGTCAATTCTTCTACAATATGCAATTCCGGTTTTCTTTGCCGCAACAAAGTCACCTGATCAAAAGAACGTATATCACCGTACATATAAGGCATGACAACAACGGCTGTATTTTCTGTCAAATAATCCAGCATGATTTCCTGGTCATAAAAAAAACCTTCCCGATCATAATCCACTAATACCGGTTTCGCGCCAGCCAAAGCCAGAGAACTTAGCACATGCGGATGAAAATACGATGGCACAACAACCTCTTTTCCAGGCCCAATATCCAGGCCTTCCCAAATGAGGTGATAAATTGCTGTCAGACTATTGGCTGCCAGCGCGTGTTTGCGGCCAGAATACTGAGCAAATAAAGATTCCAGATTTTTGGTTACTGTACCGGTTAACAATTCATCATCAATCAATGAATCCAATACATTTTCCAGGTCTTTTTTGGTGACTGCGGGTTTATGAAACGGAACAAAAGACTGAGCCATGGCATTTTCCTGATTGTGCTATGTCAATATTACATTTTTAGATTATTGAATATGGATACGCATACAGATTTCATTTCCGGTTTTGTTCCATTGAACTTCGCAAAACTTGGAAATAATAAAAATCCCTCTTCCCCGAGGAGAAAAATGAAATTTTTGGGACATTCTTTCTGCTGCCTGGGATATATCAAACCCTTTTCCTTCATCTTTGATATAAATCAGCAAATTTTGCTCTATTAGCCGTATCTCGATATAAATCGACTTTGCTTCATCCCAATTATTGCCATGTTCCATTCCATTGGTAATGGCTTCATCCAAAATCAGCATAAATTCATATTCTGCTAATACCGGTTTTATTTGATTTGCTACTAAAACTTGTTGAATTTTTTGCAAGGTTTCTAAACGGTTCTCATTTGTAGAACTGGATTTTGTAGACCAAATTTTTTTACCAATTTTGGGTATGAATTTATGTATTTGCTCAGGTTGTTTCATATACCATTTAGCACATCGTTATAGGAATAGATTCGGATTTAAATACACTATGTCAACTGATAATTTTTCATTTTTTTTGTATTTTGTACAAATAACAGCAATCACGCTAAAAATTTGCTCATTTGGGAGAGTACATGCCGTCAAACCAATCAAATAAAACCTGGATCGGATTGATTTCTGAAAATTTCCGCTTACAATGCCATATTTTGCCAATCCAGCCATTGCCCGAACAATTAACTCAAACTGCGGAATCGGTACTCCATCAAATCACGCGAAAAATACTCACCGCCCCGCTCGCGGAAACAAATATGGATAAAAACGGCCCCAGTGGTCTGGCATTTTTTCGGTCCCAAATGAGCGGACACCGGCAAAATGATGAAGAAAGCAAACTATTCAGCGCAAATTAGGACTACTACTGGTAAGGTGTTTATCGAATCTTTGTTAGAATTT
>CAZCVM010000316.1:2055-2271 GCA_964501965.1 uncultured Leptospiraceae bacterium
GCAAACCAGTAGTTGGAGACCTGGTTTTGTACAAACAAATAGGCGATAATGATTTGGTGATAGAACGCATATTGCCGCGAAAAAATGAACTCATGCGGCAGGATTCTGGCAGCCGGTTCCGCAGCAAACAAATTGTTGCCTCCAATATTGATGGCATACTAGTTTGCCAATCCATCCACAATCCAGAGCCCAGGTGGGGTTTTTTGGATAGAGTAT
>CAZCVM010000316.1:2281-3823 GCA_964501965.1 uncultured Leptospiraceae bacterium
AGCAAAAAATTCCGGCGCATATTATTTGGACCAAAATGGATCTCACTCTCAGCCGTGATGTAGAAATTTCCAATAATGCAGAAATAGAAAATAAAAATTTAATAAACAGAAAAAAATTTAAGCCGCGTGCTTTGCAAAAAAAAGCGCGCCAGATTCTGCGCTCCATAGCGGACACATACTTTTTGCTGCCGTACAAAAACTTTTTTATTTCCGCTGTACCCGAGCTGTCAAGTGACCATACTCCCTGGCAAAATTTATTGCACGATACTTTACCAAAAGCAGAAATACTGCAATGGTCCGCGCTGCAAGAACATCTCACTGGTAAACGCTGGGTGATAGTGGGCAATTCCGGGGTTGGAAAATCTACCATTATACAATTGCTTGGAAAAGATACATCCATACGTATTGGCCAGGTCAGTCAAAAAATCCACAAAGGCAGACACACCACAACACATGCTAAACTTTATCAAACAGTCAATGGTGAAATAATTGATACTGCTGGGCTGCGTGAATTTGGACTTTCCGCCATTTTGCCGCAGGACCTGGACAATTATTTTCCAGAATTTGCCTGTCACAAAACAGAATGCAGGCTGCCCAATTGCACCCATGATCATGAACCAGACTGCGCGATCAAAACATACGTAGAAAAAAAACAGATCAGCAACATCCGTTATCGGGGCTATTTATCTATTTTGCGTTCATTGAACGAGATTCCATCTTGGAAACGAGGAAAGCGGTTTTAGGTAAAAAAATAAAAATATTTCACTCATAAAAAATAGCGACAAAGCTTTTTTTATGAGTGAAAAACTACGAGTAAAAAAAACGCGAAAAGTTCGAAATGTCCGAAAACTTTATAAAGACTTTTCGCGTTTTTTGTTACACCTTACCACATAGCATCAATCAATGATTTATTTTCTTTGTACCATTTTCTTGCTGCGGTAAGTTCATCATTGCCGTCTTTAATGGCTCCCATCAGGCTATACAATTGGTTTTCCTGAAAATTGAAATTGCCAAAAAATTTTGTCAATTCAGGAAACTGATCGCGAAATCCCTGACGCGCCAAAATGGCCATTACATCTTTCGGATAGACACCTTTTGGATCTGCCAAATACTTTAGTTTGTATTGAGCCCATTTGAAATGCGGTTTCCAGCCAGTAATAATAATCGGCCTTTTCTGACTAACAGCTTTTTTCAAACTGGCTATCATTGCCGGACCACTTGACGTAATTTGCCGGAAAGGCAAATTGTAAGCCTGGATAGCTTTTTCCGTGTTTTTGTGGATACCTGCGCCACTGCCGATCCCAATTATTTTGCCTTTCGCGCCGACTAAATCAGAAATACTCTTTTCTGAAACATCCTCAGGCACTACAAGACCAGTAGTTCCGCCGCTAAAAGACTCACCAAGCTTATCCAATTTGGAGCCATATTTTTCCCAGTACTCTTTATGGGTATTGGGAAGCCATGCATCCAAAAACAAATCAGCGTCTCCCTTTGCCAGACTGGCATAAATGGGACCAGGCTCAATAGGTTTAATATTTACCT
>CAZCVM010000317.1:0-3818 GCA_964501965.1 uncultured Leptospiraceae bacterium
CGTGGACAAGGTTTTGGAAATCGTGGAAGGGTTCAAAAACAAGACCCTAAGCGAGGCAAAATTTTGGATCAACTTTATGGGTAAAATGGTGATGATTCAATATTTCCCGGTATACAATAATGAGCATGAATATATGGGTGTAGTGGAAACCACGCAGGATGTCACGGAAATAAGGGCATTGCAGGGCGAAAAAAGGCTTTTGTAGCCAGATATTAATATATATAAGATTATTTATGGAAGAATAAATAGGTTTAGTGTCTTAGTATATATTGTCCCAGACACTCGTGTCCAGTATTTCTATGCTGCTTTCTTGCCAGCGGGCGATACCCCGCTGGGCCAGGCGGTTGAGTAGACGCGATAATGTTTCCGGTATAGTACCGATAGCGGAGGCAAATTCTTTTTTGGAAATATCTATCTCATAGTATTCTTTTTGACCATACCGCTGGCGCAGAAATTGAAAAAATCGTTCTTCAACATCATAAGCTGTCAGATAATGTATGTGTCCAGTCAAATAGCGCAATCGGTTCATGATGGATGTTAAAAATGTGTCTCGAAATTCTTTTGACTCCAATAATAGATAAATCTGGTCTTTGGGCAGAAGCATCAGATTGGTGGGAACTACATTGAGTGCGTTTACAGGATAAGCCGAATCACCAAATAAAATTGCCTCAGCGAACAATTCTCCTGGTTTGACTAGTTTGATCATTATTTCCCTGCCATCTTTTGCCATTTTGAACAGTTTTACCGCGCCTTCCAGAAGAACATAGACAAAATTGCCTTTATCTCCTTCATAAAACAGCATTGTATTTTTTGCGAATCTTTTTGTTTTGCCTGCTATGACAATTTTTTCCAATGTGTCATCAGACAGATGTTTGAAAAATCGATTGGATAATAGTATTTGTTTCATTATGTTTGTGGATGTTAGACTTTGTATTTGGGCTTGATATATTTGAGGTACATAAAAAGCTCTATGTATTTGGCTAGGGCATTCATTTTGTCTGGATCATTGCCATGAATATTTGAAAAATGATGATCTTTGGTCAAGTCTTTGGTGATTTTTTGAATGTATTCATAATCCAGAGGTACTTTGCCGTGCAAGGTACGGGTAACATAGGATGCAATCGCGTCATCAACATTTTTACGGGTAGTGGTACCAGCTTTTTTGTCCAGATTCAAATTCCAAACATTTTCATATTTTAGTATCAAAGATTCTGCATTGCCGGATTCAGTGATTTGGTCTTTGACTTTTTGGGCCTTGTCTTTGAGCTGTTTCATTTTTTCCTGAGCTTTTTTTTGAGCCTGTTTGCGGTTTTTTTCATTGCTTGCTGTTTTGTTTTGGGAAGTAGTATCTCCTGTGTTGGACTCATTGGCTTTGGATGATGCGGCTTTGTTATTGGTATTTTTTTCCGGTTGCAAAGTAACTTGATTGGAAATCGTCTTTTGGGGCTTATCCTTTTTCATTTTTTTAGTTTGTTTATCAGATTTTTGTTTGATACCCAATAACCAGGCGCGAATATTTCTTATCGGGGTAAACCAAAACAAAAAACTCAGTTGATGCATAGCATCGCTATATGCGTATGATCTAGGTATGCCCAATAGTTTTGCCAGAGGTTTTTGTTCCTGCAATCCGTCGTCCCAGAACCAGGACCGGATTTTTTGCTTTTGGGTTTTATTGGCCTGTTGGTACGCTAAAAAGATATCCTGATTTTGCGATAATAATGGCAATAGTAAAGGAGAATGGCTTTGGACATATTCTTGCAGGTAGTCATTGTAACTTTCATCGTCAAAGAGTGCTTCATTAGAAAAATCGCAGTTTAGTATGTCCTGGGACCAGGAAAGTCTATGATCCGAAATAAATTTACCAGGCAACATACCGATTTGTCGGCTAAGATAAGAAACAAGGTGTTCATGGTGGATAAAATATTTGTCGTATTCATGCACAAAATGCGCTATGGCCTGTTTTTCTTTGTTTGTTGTGATGTATTCTATATAATCACGGACAAAGTCATTGAATTTATCCTGGGGATATTTTTCTTTGAGTTTGACTGAATTTTTATGATCCATCCAATTCCCGATTTGCTGTGCGCTAAATGGGGCGATTTCTGTTTTGCCTTTTTCAGTTACCTGGGCAAAGTCTTGTTCTTTGCCTTGATTGCTTTTTTTGTTTTCGATTTCTTTTTTTGCTTTTTCTTTGGCAGTATCCATTTCGTCTTTTAACAAAATAGACAGTAAAAATCCGCTTTGATAGAGTTCAATGTATTTTCTATTGTTGCGTGTCATGCTTTGGAGTATTGTGGTCAAACGCACCCAATCCAAATGCTGGGCACTTTGCGGCTCTTTGAAGCCATAGCTTTGTATCAGCGTATCAAAATAATCTGTCGTGAGTGCGGGTTTTTGGTTTTTTTCCAAAATATTGTTTAGATTTTTGAATGCCACACTGTAGACATTGCCTGGATTGGATGGGTGCAAATATGCTTTGATTTTTTTGAGACATATTGGATACAATTGTGTTATGTATTGCGGGGTGGTCAGCAATATCGATTTATTGGGGAATTTGACTGCAATGATTGTGTTTTGGCTTTGCGCGGTTTGTTGGATATTTTCCTGAGTAAAATGTTCCGCAGCCAATTCATGGGCTGCGTCTTTGGGCAGATTTTCCATCAATTCACCTGGTCTGGGCAAGCTATGATCCAGGGGTTTGCTGTTGAGAATATCGATATAACGCTCATTTATTTTTTCGATAAGATTGCTGTGCTCGGAGATTGTTTTTTCAATGGCCTGGGTGGAGTCTTTGAGTATGACAAAATGGGTGACATGAGCTCCTTGCTTTTCCAGCAAGCAAAAGCCTTTTTTGTACAACTGAAATAAAAAATTCTGTATTTTTTCCCGTAGTTTATTTTCCGGTATACCGGCAGATTTGATGCTTACGCTTTTTACATAGCTTTCTATTGGAAATGCCAGAGTTTTTCGGTTTTTTACCAGTTGGATCAGGCTGCGCAATAAATCCAGATCCAAATCATCGCTCAATCCCAAATTGTTATAAAAAAACTCGGTGATATCGCGCAAACTATCCGATTGTATCCATTGCGGAAAATTTTTCTCGTCATTGGGATTGAAAGCAGCAATATAATCCTGGTATGTAATATTATTGTTTTGTGTTTCCATAATATTATATTTTGTTGAAATACATAGGATTTTTGGCAATCATTTTTTTTATTGCATTTTTAAGTCCAAAAAAAAAATCTTTATCATTAATGGGGAGGATTTATGTGGAGAAATATGTTTTTGCAGCGGTTTGTGTTGTTGATTTTTATATTCATTTTTTGTTTTCGCCTGCCTGCTTTGACCCCGGAGGAATTGAACAATATTGAAATTTTCAAGCGTACTTCTTCTTCTGTTGTATTTATAAAAAATATCAAACTGGAGTACAATTTTTCACTGGATCCTATGGCTGTGCCGCGCGGGACTGGGTCAGGATTTATTTGGAATAAAAAAGGATACATTGTTACCAATTTTCATGTGGTCGCAAATGGTGATTTGTTTCTGGTGGTATTAAAAAATAAAAAACAATACCGCGCTAAATTGATTGGTAAAGAACCGCGCAAAGATATTGCGGTCCTCAAATTGACTGAGCAAGTGCCGGATTTGCAACCAATAGCAATCGGTAAAGCAGCAAATTTGCAGGTAGGACAAAAGGCCATTGCCATTGGCAATCCTTTTGGATTGGATTATTCCATGACAACTGGTATCATTAGTGCTTTGGACCGCGAGATTCCTGGTTTTGGCGGAGTACGGATTCGGGGCATGATCCAGACGGA
>CAZCVM010000318.1:0-3799 GCA_964501965.1 uncultured Leptospiraceae bacterium
TCACCGTCGCCGACGAATTAGGCCGCCCCACCGCCTCCTACGCCAAAGACACTAGCAGCCAAGACTTTACACTGCGCTCTCGCACCATCTACGGCGACGACCCCAACACCGGCCTCACTAACCCCGTCGCCACCAACCACCTCGGGCGCCCCTACCAGTCCTACGACGAAGCCGGCAAATCGACCGTCCTAGAATATGATTTTAACGGGAATGCGCTCGAAACAGAAATGCAGGTTATTGCAGATAGTGAGTTATTAAATGCCACTGATTATTTTATATGTGATTGGAGCACCGGCAACGAACCCGCGCTTGCTGCAACTGTTTATAAAACAGATACTGTTTTAGATGGCTTAAACAGACCTCTAGTTTCCACACTCCCCCTCGACCAAGACTCCGAGCGCAAGCAATTTGAGATGTCCTATAACCGCGCGGGCGGTATTCAAGATATTAAACTCGATGGAGACATCTATCTTTCCAATATAAAATACAACAGCCGCGGACAGCGTATTTTTGTCGCAATGGGCAACGGTATGATGACCCGCATGGTCTATGATGACCAGACCGGGTTATTGCTTCGCCAGCGGACAGAGGGATTTACATTAAACGGCAACACTTACGAATTTCAATCCGGCACCGCCAGACAAGATGATGTTTATACTTATGACCTCGGTGGCAATATTATAAAACATGAAGATCCCCGTGCAGGTACGGGAGTTGGTACTGGCACACATTCAAATACATTAGAGCGCGATTTTGAATACGATGCAATTTATAGATTACTCAGTGCCACCGGTCGCGAAAGAGTGAAACACACCGGTCCGCCCATACCCGGTAGTGGACAAACGGTGAATAGTTTTATACCAGAACTGTCTTCAAATCAGCCCTATACGCCCGGAAGCTCTGCCAGCAAAGATACGCAGGGCTACACACAGACCTATGCGTATGATGTGATGGGCAATATCCAATCTCTAACCCACGCGGGCGGAACGGGTAATAATTACACACGCAATTTTAATTATCAATCCGGCAACGACAAGCTATCTAATATTACAATTGGAAGTAATGTATATAGCTTTAAAAATTACGACGCTGTCGGCAACCTGACGCAGCGCGGCGACCACTATTATTTCTTTGATGCCGCCAACATGATGCGTAGCTACAAGCTCGATGATGGCACGACTGTTTCTAAACACAGTCATCATTTATATAGCGGCGGGCAGCGGGTTAAAAAGCTATACAAAAAGCAGAATGGCGATTATGATGTAACCGTTTATATCGGCCCGTTTGAGCACCGCTACGAAGTGCGAGACTCTATTGTAGATAAAGAGCAGAATTTAGTCCGCATGGAAGGCTTGGCGGAGCGACGCATAGGGGATAAATTCGATGATGAATTTGATAACACTGTACAGTATTTTATTCAGGATTTACTGAGCTCGGTCACAGTTACGCTTTCCGATACCGGCACACTCCTTTCAAAACAGGAATACTACCCCTTTGGCGAAACAGCCTACGGTTCACATAGCAAAAAACGCTATATGTTTACCGGCAAAGAAAAGGATGACTGCTCAGGTTTATATTATTACGGTGCGCGCTTCTACGCGCCTTGGATGTGCAAGTTTATCAGCGTGGATCCTATCTACAACCCTGCTGAGAGCCCGTATGCGTATGCCTCGAATAATCCTGTCATGATGAATGACCCGACTGGTTTAGCATCTGAGCCAACACAATCGGGCGGAAACAAAGCTACACTTGTAGAGGGGGCTGCAAAAAATGCAAGTAGTACGCCCAGCAGTTCAGAGGTTACGACTGAAACCATCACAGTTACGGCTGAAAAGTCAGTAGACGATACCGTCAAACCTCTAAAGCAACAGACACTTCCAGACACCTCTATTGAACCAGTTGAAAGCTTCAGTGCGTTTCCTGATGGCGGTCCACAGTCAAAAACAGGCGATATGGATAAGAGTACATACCAGGAAGCCTTCAAGACTGATACAGGAAAAGACAATTTATTGTTGAAGCACTACGTGGACATGGCCAAGGATCCTGCTCAGGGTCCAAAGAAAGCAGAGAAAGCAGCTCTTGAGGATTTCAAATCAACCCTTGAACTAGGTACAGATCTTGACGATCCAGAGCCAGGATCTAAGGAAGCCGCTGCAAAAAAGATGTTTAATCACTTTGTAAGTGGTGATGGAAGTCCTTTGGATTTTGAGTCCTTCAGTGCAATGAGCAAACATTTTGCTCAAGACCAGCGGTTCAAGCTATACGCATTAAATTTTGAAGCAAGAGCCAAAGCCTATTATGAAGAGCATGGGTCCTTAAATGGTTTTAAACCGCAGGCAACAAGCTACTTGAAAAAAAACAGACCATACTTTGGAGCATCTTTTGGAAGTTTTCTCGATGGGACTTTGGGATCAGATATGTTTGGGTTTGTTACGATGGGCGGAGTGCAAAATGTTACTGTAGACGTTTATGAGCATGAAGGAACTGTGGCTTTCGTATATACTCTTCATGATGTATTTGGTGCAGGTTATGATGATGCAAGAATAGCAGCTAATTTACAGGAGAAAGGCGGTTTGTCAAAAGTCAAAGGAACTTTGGGTAAAGGCTTAACCGCAATGTACTATCTTCAGCACGAATCGCGTTTAGATGCGTACACACCTTTCCGTTGGTCTGTAGAAATAACCCGTTTTCATAAACTCCCTAAGTAATCGGCTATGGCTTTTATCAAGAACTTCGTATACTCATTACCGCTTTTATTGGCTTTTTGGTCATGTTGTGACTCTGACAGTATACCTACTGAAAATGCGATTTACTGCCATGATACACTTTACGACCCTGACTTTAGAGTCTTGAGAGTTTACCCTCTTGGTAAGGATATCCAAATGGAAGAGCATATAATCTCTTTAACTGAATACTGTAGAGACATCTGTGAAAAACACAATGCAGTTCAACTCGCAAAAGATTACCGGAAATTTGCAGAGAAAACAGAAAGATTAATATATGATCATTATGTTGGAGTTCGCGTTTATGATCACTATATTGCACTTTTCCCATATGATAGCAGGGAAAGAGAATATGATAAATATTTACTCTTTACTGTGGATTTAATTGATGGTAATCTGCGTGGTTTTAAGCTTGGAGAAGCCTGTTACTAACATTGCTTCTTATGTAAGACTTTAGACTAAAAGACGTCACCAGCAACCGCCGCAAAATTACCCCAAGTTATAACCGCGCAGGCGGCATAAAAAGTATAGACTTTGATGATAAAACCTACCTCTCGCACGTCCATTACGACGCCAGCGGGCGCATGCTTTTGCAAGCCTTCGGAGATCTGAACAACACCGGCGCGGGCTTAATGACCCGCATGGCTTACGACCCCGTCAACAAACGCTTAAAGCGCTTAAGGACAGAGAAGTACAGCTTCGCAAGTGATACGTTTACGCCACAATCCGGCACCACAAAACAGGACTATAGCTACGGTTATGATCTCGGTGGCAGCATTATTTCTATAGAAAATAACACCCCCGCGAGCGTGATGTATGCCAGCGGTAGCGGCAGTGCGCAGTTTATTCAAAACTATGAATACGATGCGATTTATAGATTGTTAAAAGCAAGCGGTCGCGAACACCAAAGCAAAGACCCTCTGCAACCGTTTTTAGATCTATTGCACGTGCCCAATGACAGTACCGCCGTGCAAGAATATAACCGTGAATACACGTATGATAAAGTCGGTAATATACAACAACTGAAGCACACTGTAGGCACGACAAATCACTATCGCAATTTTATCTATGACGGC
>CAZCVM010000319.1:0-3787 GCA_964501965.1 uncultured Leptospiraceae bacterium
ATTTTGCTAAATCGAAGGATTTTCACGTTGTATGTGACGGTTCCAATATTGATGATTTGCTGGATTATCGAATGGGCAAAATCGCGGTAGATGAGCTGGGTGTTCAGTCGCCGCTGATACAGGCAAATATGGGCAAAAAAGACATCAGGGCTTTATCGCGGGCCATGGGTCTTGCCGGATCAGAGCGTCCAGCAAATGCCTGTTTAGCTTCCAGGATACCATACAATCAAAAAATTACTTTAGAGAAGCTAGAAATTATTGAACAGGCGGAAGATTTTTTGCGTGCCATGGGTTTTTCTCTGGTGCGAGTCCGGCATCATGGAGATTTGGCTCGAATTGAGATTCTTGCTAAGGATTTTGACCGCATGATGGATGATTCTATCCGGCAAAGAATTTCAGATCATTTTAAGCAATTGGGCTTTATTTGGATCAGTTTGGATCTGACAGGCTATCGCATGGGAAGCCTAAATGAGATATTGACAGCAAAAGAAAATTGACAATTTGTATGGATATTTTTTGAAAATATCCATACAAATTGTTTTTAGGATTGTTTTAGGTGATAATCCGAGAACCAGTGGCTTTTTCCATAAAATTGTGGAATTTGGTTAGGAAATCCGCCGGATTTTCTAAATTGCCGTCCATGAGTAAGGCTCCTTCATACAATACCATGATACCATCCTGCAGATGAATGTCATTTTCATTGGCTTTGTAGGTGTTTATCAGGTTTTTGATGATAGGGTTGGTCATGTTGATTTCAAATATTTTTTTGGCTCCAGTGTAGTTTGCGTCCATCATTTTCATCATTTTTTCCATGTGCGAAGTCATGCCTTCTGAAGAGGCCACTAAGGTGCACGGGCTTTCTACCAGGCGTTTGGATTCTGCTGCATCTTTGATTTTGTCGCCCAAAACATCACGGATTTTTTGCAAAAAGCCTTCCCTGGTTGTCCCATCCAAATCATCGGGTGTTTCAATTTTGCTTTCCTGGATATTGATGTCCGATTTTTCGATGTTTTTGATAGGTTTTTCTTGGTAATTGTCAATGGAAGGTACTATAAAATCATCGATTGCTTCATCCAGAAGCAGTACTTCAATATCATTTTTACGGAAATATTCCAGATTGGGATTTTTTTTGATTGAATCAAGACTTTCTCCGGCAATATAATAAATTTCTTTTTGATCCGCCTGCATACGTTTTGAATAATCAGCCAAAGAAATCATTTCCTGATCCTGAGTTTTGGTGGATTTGAAACGCAATAGCTCTACCAGGCGGTCTTTGTTTTCAAAATCTAGGTGTACGCCTTCTTTGAGTATATTGCCAAACTCTTTATAAAATTTTTCAAATTTTTCTTTGTCTTTCACGGCCCATTCTTCAAAAACTTTCAATAAACGGTTTGTCAATGCTTTGCGGATTTTTGCTAATACCGGCGAAGATTGTGTCACTTCACGCGATACATTGAGTGGCAAATCTTCTGAGTCTACTACTCCGCGGATAAAGCGCAGGTACTGAGGCAATAAGTCTTTGCTATCATTTTGAATAAAGACTCTTTTGATGTAAAGACTTAGTTGAAAATCATCCGGTTTTTGGTACATCATCTGCGCAGATGAACCAGGTATGAAAAGCAAAGCACTGTATTCGAGAGGGGCTTCCGCTTTTAAGTGTAGATGGCCAATGGGGTCGGAAAAATCATTGGCAATGAATTGATAAAATTCTTTGCGTTCTTCTTCTGTTACTTCATTTGGGCTTTTCCGCCAGATTGCTGAAACAGAGTTTATTTTTTCTACTGTTGGTTTTTCATCTTTTTCTTTATCTTCTTTTTCATCTTCTTTTTCATCTTCCGTTGTATTTATTTTTTCCATGTAAATGGGAAATTCTACAAAATTGGAATATTTTTGAATGATATTCTTTATCCTGTATTCTTGGCCAAACTCTTCGGCATCTTCTTTGAGACGAAAAATGATTTCTGTCCCCCGATCCGGTTTATCAATTTCTGTGATGATATAAGAATCTGTTCCCTGGGATTTCCATTCCAGGCCAATGGAATCTTTTTTGTAAGACCGGGTTTTTAGGGTCACTTCATCTGTAACCATAAAAACAGAATAAAAACCAACCCCAAATTGTCCAATGAGATCATCGATTTTGCCGTCTGGTTTTTTCTTGGCTTCTTGCAGAAATTGCATTGTGCCGGATTTGGCGATGGTTCCAATGTTTTGGATCAATTCTTCTTTGTCCATGCCAATACCAGTGTCCGTGAGGGTGATGGTTTTTTCTTTTTCGTCAATGGTGATATGTATTTTCAATTCTTTGTCTGGATCAAAAATATCTTTTTCCGTGAGTGATAAAAAACGCATTTTGTTCAATGCGTCTGATGAGCTTGAAATCAATTCCCGTAGAAATATTTCTTTGTGTGAATACAAGGAATGTATGATCAATTGAAGCAGTTGGTTCATTTCTGCTTGAAAAGAGTATTCTTGTGTATTGGTTGTCATGGGTGTCCTTCCTCATAGTTTTTCAATTTATGATTTTAAATATATTAGCAAATGATTCCTTTGGCTGCTAAAAAATTCATTTTTTTAGTATTTTTTTATTTTTTATTTTTCCCGTTGACGCGGGAAAAAAATGGTTTACCAATTTTTGGTTTTTTTAGACTGTACGCTGCAATATCCGTAGATCAAAGTGAGCTGGCAGTGAAAATATTACAAATCAATACTGAAAAAGGTTGGCGCGGTGGAGAGCGGCAGACATACTATCATTTGGAAGGTTTGTTGGCCAAGGGCCAAGAAGTGCATCTTCTTTGTCGAAAGGATGCGGCTTTTCATCAGAAAGCAAAAAGTATGCCTGGTTTGGTGGTTCATCCTGTTTTGGGTCCGGTTCACGCGCTTTGGTTTTTGGCGTATCAAGGAAGCAAATTTGATTTGATCCATAGCCAGACTTCTAAAGGCCACAAGCTCGCGGTTTTGGCCAAGCTGTTTCATAGAAGACCGGTTTTGTATACCAGACGAGTGGATTTTGTGCAACAGGGAAAATTGGTTCAATGGATATATCAGAATACAGATTTTCTGATCGTCATATCTGAGGCTATCGGGCAGATATTGTCTCCTTTGCGACATAAGCGGATGGCTGTAGTACCTTCTGTGGTGATGCCGCAGAAATTGAATCCAGCACGCGCTTTGGAAATAAAAAATCAATTTTCTCCACGGAAGATTATCGCGACAACTACAGCCTTGGCGGGTCATAAGGATCCATTTACAATGGTTGAGGCCATTGATAAACTGCGCGAATACAGAGAAGATTTTGTGTTTTTGCATTTTGGCACTGGTCGTTTGCAGGACCAGATAGAAGCTTTGATCAAGCAAAAACAATTGCAAGACCATTATAAGTTGATGGGGTTTTATGAAAATGTGGAAGATTTTTTCCCGGCATTTGATATTTTTGCCATGAGTTCCAAGGAAGAGGGCTTGGGCAGTAGTGTGTTGGACGCATTTTTGTACAAAGTGCCTGTGGTGACCACAGACGCCGGCGGCCTCAAGGAAACTGTGACAAACCGCGGCCTGGTTTGTCACGTGGGTGATTCTTTTTGTTTAGCGCAATCCTTTCAGCAAATTTTGACCAATGCCGCCTTGCGGCAGCAATTGATCGAGCGATCGTATCAGCAAGTTTTAGAGCATTATACTATTGATCAGTCTGTGCAAAAATACCTGGAAATTTATCAGCAGGTAAAAAATCAATTTGTTTCCTGATTAGTTTCTTGATTAGTTTCTTGATTAGTTTCCTGATGAGTTTCCAGGT
>CAZCVM010000320.1:0-3739 GCA_964501965.1 uncultured Leptospiraceae bacterium
TTTCGTTTACAAATGCATGACCGTATGGTTCCTGTGGACAAAATGGACGCGCATTTTACCATTCAATCGCGTATCACACAAAGAAATGAAAGGCTTCGTGTGCGTTTTCAGTTGCGTCGGACAGATACAGGAGAATTGATTCAGTCTTTTCAATTGGAGGAAACAGGCGCAAACGCATTGGACAGGATTGTTTTGCGCGGTATGGAAAGAATTGAAAATCTATTTCCGGTATGGGGACGGGTTGTTAAACAGGATATTGGTTATTATTTTATAAATTTGGGTACCAGGCACGGCCTAAAAAAAGATAGCGAAGTGTATGTTTTCCAGGGATTGGGTTTGTCAGGTTTGGCTAGTATCAATGATTTTGTTAAAGCGGCTATGTCCCGCGCCAAAGTGGTAGAAGTAGACAGTCATATCGCGAAAATCATTGTACTCGATAAAAAAGAGCATGTTTGGCTAGATCAGGAAAACTTAATTATTTTTGATCCTAAAAAAGATCAGAAAAAAAAATAAGCGTGAAAAAGAATGGTGATAAATCAAGTGGCTAAAAATATTATTTATTTTGTACAAAACCATTTTTATAAATTGCGTCCTTCTTTGATTTCGATTTATATCATTCGTGAACAAATGCCGGCAATGGCTGCTGGTGTAGTCTTTTTCACTTTTGTGTTTATCATCAATAAAGTTATCATTCTTTTGTCATTGTTGTTGGAAAAAAATGTTCCAGCTAAATATAGCCTGGAATTGTTTTTACTGATGTTGCCTTTTAGTATGGCATTGACTGTACCTATCGCTATTTTGATGGCGACAATTATGGCAATGGGCCGTTTATCTTCTGATTCTGAAGTGATTGCTATGAGAGCATCCGGGATCAGTTATTATAGTATTTACCGATCTTTGATTTTTATGGGATTTTTGTATACAGTATTTATGATTTTATTTAACAATTATGTTTTACCATTTGCGAACTACCGATATCGTGTTCTTTATGATGAAATTGCCCGCTCCCAGCCGGTGACATTGTTGGATGAAGGAGTTTTCAATACCATTCCCGGAACGAAACAAACAATCTATGCTCATAAAATTGATAAGAAGCAAAGAATTATGTATCAAGTAATTATTTATCGGGAAAATAGGAAAAAGGGGATAGATGTCATTCACGCAAAAAAAGGAAAGTGGCTCAATCCAAAAGAAATTGTTCACAACAAAAGTGCTGCCCCGTCCACAAACAGGCCAGGTGTGCAAACATTGCGTTTGTTTCATGGGTATTTGCATTCTCCGGACGCGTCCAATGCGCAATATACAATGATTGATTTTTCTCAAAAATATATGGATATCCATATTGAAGAAAAAGGAATTGGCAGTTCGCAACCTCAAGCCGCAAAGTCTGAGCGCGAAAAAGGTATGGTTGAGATTTATACAGATTTGCAAAAATTTGAAAAGAAGCATTCAGGGTCGCGCGAACCCAGGATTCAGGAAGAAATTGCTTATAGAAAACTTGAATTTTGGAAGCATTTGTCTATTCCCAGTGCTTGTTTAGCTTTGACCTTGATTGGGGCTCCTCTGGGTATTGTGTCGCATCGATCCGGTCGTGGGATGGGTTTTGGTCTGGCCGTGGTAGTAAGTTTTGTCTATTATTTGTTGTTGATGACGGGTGAGCGTGCTGTGCGTGCTTTACAGCTTGATCCTTTTGTTGGAGCCTGGTTGCCAGTGGTGTTCATTTCCATTATAGGAGTGCTGTTGATATATTTTCGCAATTCTTTTGAAAATCTAATGGAAGCCATGGATGCTGTGTTGAAAAAAATATTTATCAAAAAACAATGACATTGATAGTTAAACATTTACAATCTCACTAAAATCCAAAATCCTCTGTGTCAATGTGGAATAAAACATAGTGTAAGAGGCCTCTAAAATTAATCGCAGAATTTAAATTTTTTGTAATTTTTTTTGACAAATGATTGTCAATTTGTAGCCTGTTTTATCGACCTGACAAACATTATTGGAAAATAGAAATGAAAGCAGTTTTTGCAATTGGACTTCTGATTTTAAGCAATATATTTATGATTATTGCTTGGTGAGGATTGTCATTCCCATTACTGGATAATTCGATCACGCCATTTTTGTCTTTGCTTAAAGCCAATCGATGAAAAAGCATACTTTTCATCTATCGTTTTAATTCACGGACGCTCCAGTTCTCTTTTTCACATTGTTTGGTATAAAAGCTAATCTCCATATCATTTTCTGCCTTTAATATCTCAAAATAATGACTCCAACTCAATTGGTGAGACAGTGTCGCACTATTTGGAAAAGCTATAAAAAATTTTCTAATATAAACGAGGTTCGACCGACTAAACCCTTTTCCATATTCTAGTGTGAGGTCTTTGGATAGTTTGTCCAGAAGCTCAGTTCCATATTCTGCTTTTTGGTTACCACCTTGTTCAAATTCTACAATGTGACGACCAATCTGCCAATAGGTTTGCACCAAAATTGTATTGATTGCTCGTCCGGCTTGCTTTCGCCCTTCATGAAGAAGTTTTCCGATTTCAGATTTAAGTGTGGAGTAGGTTGAAGTTTGTAAGTCTTTAGTCATTTTTTACCTTTTTTTCGTTTTCGATTCCCAACCTGTTTTTGGCTCTTTGTATTGCCTGATGAAGTTTATTTTCTAATAATTTTTTATCAGGAAGTTCTGTTAAGTATTCTGCTACTTTTATATTGCTTTGATTTAATTGCAAAAGTTCAATATGCTCTTCATTTTTAGAAGCACATAAAATTAACCCAATCGGAGCGTTTTCACCTTCAACGGTTTCGTACTTTTCAAGCCAGCGTAAATACAATTCCATCTGTCCTTTATGAGCAGCTTCAAATTTTCCAAGTTTTAAATCAATCACTACAAGGCATTTCAATCTTCTATGATAAAAGAGTAAATCGATATAATAATCATCATTATCTATAGTTATCCTTTTTTGCCTTGCAAGAAACGCAAAATCTGATCCAAGTTCAATAATGAAATTTTGCAACTCGGCAAGTATGGCTGATTCAAGGTCTTTTTCAGAATATTTATCACTTAATCCAAGAAAATCAAGAAAATAAGGATCTCTAAAAACTAAATCTGGCGTTAATTGCTGTTCATTTTTAAGTAAATCCAAATCGTTTTTTATAGTAAGTTCCGGCTTCCTGCTGATAGCGGTTCGTTCGTAAAGCATGGAGTTAATGCGATCCCTAAAAGTACGCACACTCCATTTTTCAAGCTTGCACATTTCGATGTAAAATTCTCGTTTTAAAGAGTCTTCAATATAAATTACTTCTTTAAGATGAGACCATGTCAATTGTCTCGACAGTGTAGAGACAATCTGTTCCTCTGGAAAAGTCTCCGCAAAGCGGAGACAATGTCGAAGCTGCTTTTCGCTAAACCCTTTTCCATATTCTATTTCTAAATGTCTCGACAAAGTGACAACAATTTCTTTTCCATATTCAGCTCGTTTATTTTGAAGAACTTCCTCATTGATGCGCTTGCCTATTTGCCAATATAGCATACTCATAGCAGAGTTTACCGCAACCGCAACCTGTTGCCGACTTTGCTCAATCAGTGAACGGATTTCCCCAAATAAATCTCTGGGAAAATCGCTAGAAGATATCTGGTCTATTTTAGTCATCCGTTGCCTCATTTTTTTGGGATAAATCCATAGGTCGAATCATGCTTTCAATAAATGCAATTTCTTCATCAGTTAGGCCATATTTC
>CAZCVM010000321.1:0-3737 GCA_964501965.1 uncultured Leptospiraceae bacterium
TGATGACCAAGTAACAGATACATTGATTCGGTCATTGCGGGATGACAATGCTGGAGTTCGGTTTCGGGCGGCAAAACTCATGTCAGAGCTGCGCAGCGAAAAATCCATAGAAATACTTTTGTATAGAGCAATGCGCGACCACAATGCCAGGGTCAAGCTGGAAAGCCTTAAAGCCTTGATGGAGATTGCCGAGCCGGGCTGTACCGCAGACGGCCAAATAGACGGTCAAAAGCCCAGTGCCAAAGCTCAAAAAGAAGCTGTCAAAGCATTGCAAAAATTTTTAAATCACAAAGAAAATCCGTATATTACTTATTCATGGTTGACATTTATTGCACAGAAAATGACTTTGCCGGAAATAGAAGATTCTCTGGTTTCTTATCTGGAAAAGATGATCAGTAGGTTTTTGCCTAGAGATAAGCAAATCGCGGCTGCGGATACAGCAGGCGCGATCATTCGAAAACGCTATGAAAAGGATAAAAAAGTGGCACGCCGCGCTTTGGAGTTTTTGCAAAAATATCGGGGAATGCGCAATCATCGTTTTGGTTCGCGCCGCGCTTCCAAGGTGCTTGCTCAAATAAAAAGAATCATTCCTGAGAGCGATTTGGTCGCGCCCAAAGAAGATAAAAAAAATAGTAAAGGTACAAAAAATCCCTAAATCATCCGTAAACAAATGTGTCTACCAGTACTCTTGTTGGGGCCAGGGGCTTTGTGAAAATGCGGAAGCGTTGTGAAAATGAAACAAAATTAGGATACAATAAAAACCTGGGCCACAAAAGAAAGTGATTGCATTTATGGTTTTATCACATTTTTTGGCCTTTATTCTATTTTTTTCTGTTGATAGAGTCTGATTTTTATTGGTAACACAGGTAAGACCATGGCCCATTATAAAGAATACAGCAATATGCTTTACCAGTCTGTGCGGCATATTTTCCGCAATTTTGTGAAAGAGGATGTGGAAACAGTGCTGGAAAATTCCATCCCCTCTAAAAAGATATCTGTATCTGTGGATATGATTGGTTCTTTGAAAGCAGAATTGATATTTCATTATCCGCATGAAACGATCAAAAATATTATGAATCAGATGACAGCAGGAAATGACAAAACTAGCACCAAACGGAAAACAGTGTCCATTCTGGAAGATGTCGCGTGCGAGATTAGTAATATGATGAGTGGAACTTTTATTAATCATTTACAATTTATCGGCCATGATCTGGACGTTACTCCGCCTGAGATTCAGGAAGGAGATGAGGACTATGTCCGTAGTTTGTATGAAAGTGTGAGTTTGTCTTTTTCCAGTGAAGTCGGTTTCTTTGATGTGGATTTTTATTATCGTGAAATGGAAGATGAATAAAATATTATTTTTAGGATGACTAATGGACAAAAAGAATATTTTGCAGGAAAATGATCCTTTGTTGAGCCAGCAATTGGATGCCTGGGCAAAAGAATGGGAACAATGTTTGGCAGGTATTTGCCGTCTTTTTACCGGCGAGGTGCGTGAACGGACTTTGGATGAGTTGAAAGATGAGCTGCACAATGAATTGATTGAATTGGCGAATGAGACTCCTTTTTCCGGGCATGATTTGGCGGAGACATTGCTTTTTTTGCTGGAAAAGGGTTATATATATGGCAGATTGGGCAAAGTGATTTTGGAATACACGCATGAATGGGTACTGCCCTGCATGCGGGATAATGTGTTGGATTTATTTTTGCATGTTTCTTTTCTGGCAAATCAGGGCCGATTGTCGGGTTCAAAAATAAACAATTGATTTTTTACTAAAATATATTTTACATTTTTTTTAAACATAATAAACATATTAAGAATATTAAGAATAATGAACTATTAGAATTATTGAAAATTTGGTTTTTGCGATTTTAAGGAGCGCGTACATAATGACAAAAAAAAAACAACTTAGATTTTTTGATACTACTTTGCGGGACGGTAGTCAAGCCGAAGGAATTTCATTTTCCCTGCAAGACAAAGTTCGCATAGCCAGGTTGTTGGATGACTGGGGCATGGATTATATTGAAGGAGGCTGGCCAGGATCCAATCCTAAAGATATTTCCTTTTTTAAGGAAATGCAAAACATAAAGCTCAAATACGCAAAATTGGCTGCTTTTGGTTCTACTGCGCATCCCAAGAATAAGGCGGCGGATGACGCGAATCTGATCGCGTTGATTGATTCCAAAACTCCGGTGTGCACTATTTTTGGAAAATCCTGGGATTTGCATGTTCAGGAAGCATTGAAAATTTCTCTTAGTAAAAATTTGCAAATCATCGAAGACTCTGTGCGTTTTTTAAAAAGCAAAGGAAGAGAAGTCATTTTTGACGCGGAGCATTTTTTTGACGGGTACAAAGAAAACCCAAAATACGCGTTGCAAGCTTTGGAAGCTGCCATGAACGGCGGTGCTGACAATTTGACTTTGGCGGATACCAATGGCGGAGCTTTGACTTCCGAGATATCAGAGATTAGCGCGCAAGTGCGTTCACTTTTTCCAGATATTGAACTGGGTATTCATTGCCACAATGACGGTGGTATGGCTGTGGCCAATACGATTGCTCATGTGCAGCAGGGCGGTATTTTGGTTCAAGGTACGATCAATGGTATAGGCGAACGTTGCGGCAACGCGGATCTGATAAGTATTTTGCCCAATTTGCTGATAAAGCTTGGTTATGACGCCAAGATAAAGAAGAAAATGGATCAATTGACTCTTGTGTCACGCAAGATCGCGGAATTGGCGAATATGGTTTTCAATAGCCGCGCTCCGTTTGTCGGCCATAGCGCGTTTGCCCATAAAGGCGGTATCCATGTTTCCGCTGTGAACCGCAATCCAAAAACCTATGAACATATTGAGCCGGATATTGTCGGCAATACTCGTCGCGTGCTGGTTTCAGAATTGGCCGGTAAAAGCAATTTAGTGTTTAAGTCCAAAGAATTGAATATTGATTTGGACCAGCATGGAGACAAAGGCAAAGAAATTGTAAAACAAATCAAAGAACAGGAAAACCAGGGCTATCATTATGAAGGAGCGGAAGCTTCTTTGGAGCTGTTGGTCAAAAAGATACTTGGTACTTATGAACCATTTTTTGCTTTGCGCGGTTATAGAGCTATTATTGAACGTCACCCGGAAAGAGCTTTTGACGGAGATTGTCCAGAGGAAAAAAATATTGCAAATTCTTTTGAAACCTGGTGCGAGGCTTCCATTAAACTTTTGGTAAGTAATAATGAAGAGCATACAGTGGCAAGCGGCAATGGGCCGGTGCAGGCTTTGGATAGGGCATTGCGCAAGGCTTTGATTCAATATTATCCACATATACAGGATGTAAGTATCAATGATTATAAAGTGAGAGTGATTGATGAAAATGAAGGGACCGGCTCTAAAGTACGGGTCTTGATTGATCACCGCAAAGGTGATAAAATTTGGAGCACTATTGGCGTGCATGAAAATATTATTACTGCTTCATGGCTTGCATTGGTGGATGGTGTAGAGTATTTTCTTTTTAAGCACAAGATGAAAGCCAAGGATTTTTAATGGACAATCGGCCCATTGGTATTTTTGATTCAGGCGTGGGCGGATTGACAGTTTTGAGTGCCATTGCCCAAAAGTTGCCCGGGGAAAAGCTATTGTATTTTGGAGACACAGCGCGTTTTCCTTATGGGCCTAAAAGCAAAAATACCATACTAAAATACGCCCGCCAGATAAGCAAATATTTGTTGGCCCGTGATGTAAAGATGATT
>CAZCVM010000322.1:0-3729 GCA_964501965.1 uncultured Leptospiraceae bacterium
TGATGCGGGATACAACCTACCTGCGCATGTTTACTACCATTATAATGACGGTCGCGTAAAAGTTGAAGGAACAGTTCAGGATTTAAATGGGGATGGTAAAGCTGATTTCTCGGCTGCGTCTAAGTATGAAAGCGGGACAACAAACACTAAAATATTCTTTGGGACAGGAACAAATTTTATTGATTCAGGCTTCTCTCTACCAGGGCATCTTTATTATCATTATGCAAATGGAGCTGTTAAAACAGAAGGAATCTTGTTTGACATGAATGGCGATGGTTTAGCTGATTTTAGTGTGGCCACAAACTATGAAAACGGGTCATCTGATTTAAAAATCTATCTGGGCACTGGCACTGGGTTTTCTGATTCTGGTTATACTCTGCCTGGGCCAGTTTATTATCAATTAAATGATGGTTCTGTTCGATCCGCGGGAATTTTGCAGGATATTGACGGCGATGGAATAGCGGATTTTAGCCCGGCGACTTTATATGAAAATGGGACATCCAACTTAAAAGTATATCTGGGTTCCAATACTGGTTTTGCTGAGTCCGGATATGAACTTCCTGGCCATATTTATTATCAGTATAATGATGGTAGAGTTAAAAATGAAGGAATATTGGTAGATTTTAATGGAGATGGTAAGCCTGATTTTTCCCACGCTTCTGCTTATGAAAACGGAACAAATAAATTAGAAATTTTCTGGGGGACAGGCAATGGATTCGTCCCGTCAGGTTTTTCTTTGCCCGGACATTTGTATTATCATGCTAATGATGGTACTGTTAAAGAAGAAGGACTCTTACAGGATTTTAACAGTGATGGATTAATTGATTTTTCTGTCGCTACGGCTTATGAAAATGGTACATCAAATTTATCTATTTATTATGGAACGGGAAATGGCTTTGTGGATTCTGGCCTCTCTTTACCTACTCATGTTTATTATCAATTCAATGATGGAAAGGTCAAAACAGAAGGGCTTATTCAGGATTTAAATGGGGATGGAATGGCGGATTTTAGTGTTGCCTCCTCCTATGAAAGCGGGTCAAATAATCTGGCGGTTTACGCAAATCAGGGGTCGCTGGCAGTAGATAAGCTGGTTGAGGTTAAAGGCAGAGAAGGCTCCAAAACTATTGTTGAGTATACTCTGTCGAATCGTTTTTCATCCACGATAAATACGAATATATCTCAGTATCCCGTATTGGCCAATACATCTGCCCGTTATTTGGTTAAAAAAGAGACCAAAACGGATGGACGAGGAGGAAATTACAGCACTTCCTATGATTATACCGATGGCCGATTCTATATCGGCAGCGCGGATGAGCTAGCGGATCTTGGTTTTGCTTCTATGAAAGTAACCAATGACCAAACGGGTTCCTATATGATCACAACTTTTCATCAAGATAAACCTTATCAAGGCAGGATTCTGGAAAAAACAACATACACTGCTGCGGGTCAGATTGCCAATAAAGAGAGCTATACTTATGATTTTATTCATCCACATCCTGAGACGGATTTGGTTTTAGTAAAATCTGTCTTTAAGAAAAGTTATGAAAACAACCAATTGGTTTTTGAGCGTATTCAGCAATTTTCCAGTTATGATCAATATGGCAATCCTCTGGTTATTCTGGACCAGGCAACCAATACAGATACCATTAAAACGGAAATGTCTTATCAATATGACGAATCTAACTGGAGTCTGAGTACTCCAATAGAGGTCAAACTTTCGGCCAATGATAAGCTTCTGCAATGGCAGAAATATGTGTTTGACGGAGCCAGATTGATTGAAAAGAATGAGTATCTGGACACAGAGCAAAGGTGGATCACTACTAAATTTGAATATGATAATTTTGGTAATATTACTTCCATTACGAATCCTGTGGGCAGTCAAAGTACTATAGTCTATGATGATGAATTCCATGCTCTGCCAATTGTAATTGAAAATGCCCTGGGGCATAAAATCAGAAAAGCTTATGATTTTCGCGGACAGGAAATTTCTTCTATTGATGCTAATAACAATGAGACTCGTAAAGAGTATGATGTTTTTGGTAGACCGACAAAGATTATTGAACCAGGGGATGACTGGACCAAAGAGATATTGTATGTGAATTATAGCGATCCGCAAAATCAGTATCAAGAGATGCGTCTAAGAGATAATTCACAAAACGGTTATCAATGGAGCCGGGTTTATGTGGATGGATTAAACCGAAAATATAAAACTATGTCCGAATGGGACCATCGTGACGGCATGGAATTGGCAACAGTCCAAACTTTTGAATATGATTCTGCTGGACGGTTATGGAAGGAGTCCAATAAATATGTCCCTGAATACGATCAGGTTTATTATACTACTTTTACATACGATTCTCTTGACAGGGTCATTAAAAAGAGTTTTTCTGATGGTACCAATGAAGTGGTGAGTTTTCAGGGAAATGTCACCACCCAAACTGATCGTAACGGGCATAGCCAAAAAATCTATAAAGATGCCAGAGGACGGATTACCAGGAAGACAGATCCTAATGGCTCGTCCGTACTCTATGTCTATGATGGAATGAACCGTTTGACAAGGGTCACAGATGTAGGCGGGGCAATAACAGTTATACAGTATGATTCATTGGGACGAAAAATATCCATATTGGATCCCAATTCCGGTTTAAGGAAATACAGCTACAATGACCTGGGCAAGGTCACAACAATGAAGGACGCACGGGGTACTAAAATTAAATACCAGTATGACGCTTTGGGCCGGATTATAAAAGAAGATTTGCCAAATAACGATCAGGATATTGTTTATACGTATGATGAAAAAAATATCAACAATGGCATCGGACGTTTAACCAAAGTCACGGACGAGTCAGGCAGCAGCACTTTTGCTTATGATCCAAAGGGCAACCAGAGCAATCTAATTAAATCTATCGATGGCATGAGTTTTGCCTTTGGCTACACTTACAATGCTATGAAAAAAATGGAAACAATTTCCTACCCCAATGACATAAAAATTCGCTATCTATACGCGGAAAATGGGAATTTGCATATTGTTCAGGTCAACAATCGAGGCAAAGGAAAAGGGGGCCGACCGATTGTCAAATATCAGCGTCCCTCTTCGGACACAGAAATTCTGCGCAAGATGGGCAACGGCGTTTCCACGACCATTAAATATGATCCCAGAAATAAAATGCCGAAGCAGATTACTACGAAATTCAAATCGCAAGTGATTCAGGACTGGAGTTATGAGCATGACCCGATTGGGCATATCACTGAAATTAGAGATCACCTGAACGACCAAGCTAGCCAGACTTTTCAGTATGATTCTCTGTATAGACTGGTTTCTGCCACCGGAATTTATGGGCAAAAAAGTTATACATATAGCCCGAACGGCAATATTCTTAGTAAAGGGGACTTACAATTAGACTATACCGATGCCAATCATCCGCATGCTGTGAGTTCAGATAGTCAAAATAATTCGTATCAGTATGACTCTGTGGGCAATATGAGTATACGCCAGAACGATATTTTGATTTACGATAGCAAAAATCGGTTAAAAAGTTTAGCAAAAAATGGCATCGATCAGGAAAGTTATAAATATGATTTTACCGGATTACGCATTAGAAAGGTGCAGAAGGACGGAAGCACGGTATATTCGATAAGCGGTTTATATGAACTCGTAAAATTTGCCGATGGGCGCTTTCAGATCACCAATTATGTCAAAGGCATGAAAGGTGAGCTGGTAGCTCAGGC
>CAZCVM010000323.1:0-3724 GCA_964501965.1 uncultured Leptospiraceae bacterium
CGCTGGAGGAGGTGGCGGTTGAGAAGGGGGATGTCGAGATCGCGGGTATTGCGGATGCAGGTGAGGGAGATAGAGGCGACATCGGGGTGGACGGGAAAGAGCTCAAGGCCCTGGCTGTCGACCCACTGACGGACCTTCTGGTTGAGGCGGGCGTGGCGCTGGAAGCGGTTCTCAAGACCCTCGATCTCGATATCCTCGAGTTTGGAACGGAGGGCGTAGATGAGGGGGATGACAGGCGTAGACGGGGTCATGCCTTTTTCATGGTTTTTCTGGAACTCGAGAAAATCGAAATAGTAGCCGCGCCCGGGGACCTCGGCGGCGCGCTCCATGGCGCGCTCGGAAACGGAAAGGAGGGAAAGACCGGGAGGAAGGGCAAGGGCCTTCTGGGAACCGGTGAGGATGACATCAATGCCGAGTTCGTCTTTGGGGATGGGGACGGCAGAAAAGGAGCTGACGGTGTCGACGATGCTCATGACCTCGGGAAAGTCCCGGAGGACAGCCATGATATCGGCGAGGGGATTCATGACGCCGCAGGAGGTCTCGTTATGGACAAGCGTAAGGACGTCGTAGTCGCCGGTCTCAAGTTTTTCGCGAACCGCCCCGGCGGAGACCGGGGAGCCCCATTCGAAGCGGAGGGGGTCGGCGGGAATTCCAGAGCGGGTAGAAACGTCGTGCCACTTATCGGAGAAGGCACCGCACATGCAGTTGAGGACTTTTTTGCGGGTCAGGTTCCGGACGGAACCCTCCATGACGCCCCAGGCACTGCTGGTGCTTAGGAAGACGGGATCCTGGGTCTGGAAGAGGCGCTGGAGGCCGGGTTGGATCGACTGGTAAAGTTCGACAAAATCGGGGCTGCGGTGTCCGACAACGGGAGAGGTCATGGCCCGGTAAGTCTTTTCCGAGACCTGAACGGGGCCGGGAATGAAGAGTTTGTAGCTCAAAATGGGAGGTGAGGGTTACGTTAGGGAAGTCGAGGAGCGTTTAAAACGCAGAGGAGGATCTTCCGTCAATGCGTTTGTTAGGATAGAGGAAAGTATGGAGGAAAGGGGAAATAGCATTGCGGGTCGATCCAAGGTGCTCCACGTTCTTCTTTTGTTTCCAAAAATTTACGGAAAAGAGAAGCGTGGACCTGCAAGCGGCATTGGAACGGATTCGGCACAACTTGGACCAGTTTGCGAAGTTCACGGCGGATGTCATCTACGATCGGGTAGAAGGCCGGGGGGTCCGGTATTTCGGGGCCTTTCTAAGACTGCTAAGCTGCCTATTCGGCGGGGTGATCCGACTCCGGCACTATCTTTATGAAAAGCGGATCCTGCGCAACCAGCCACTGGGTTGCCTCGTGGTGGTGGTGGGCAACTTGACGGTGGGCGGAACAGGGAAGACCCCAGTGGTGGAAAAGTTCGCGAAGAGCCTGGCGCAGCGAGGGAGGAAGGTGGCGATTTTAAGCCGCGGGTATAAAAGCCGGAAGGAGCCGATGTATAGGAAATGGATTCGTTGGGTGACACATGCGGCGGAGAGTCCGCCGAAGCTGGTGAGTGACGGGGAGCAGATCCTCCTGGATTCCTGGGAGGCGGGAGATGAGCCTTATATGCTAGCGCGAAACCTCCTGCCGAGCGGGGTGCTTGTGGTGGTGGACAAGGACCGGGTAAAAGCGGGCCGCTATGCGATCCGTCAATACGGTGTGGACACCCTGGTGCTGGATGACGGCTTTCAGTATTTGCCATTGAAGGGCCGGCTGAACCTGCTTCTGGTGGACCGGACGAATCCGTTCGGAAATGGGAAGTTGTTGCCGCGCGGAATCTTACGGGAGCCGGTGGAGCACCTGCGGCGGGCCAATTACGTCTTCATCACGAAGAGCGACGGGAGCAGCAACGAGACGCTCCGGCGGCAGATTTCGGCGCACAACCCGGAAGCGGACATCATCGAGTGCGCGCACCAGCCGCAGTTCCTGAGGAGTTTGGACGGCGGGGACGAGCGCTCGCTGGACTGGCTGAAGGAGAGGCGGGTCGCGGCCCTGAGCGGGATCGCGGTGCCGGAAAGCTTCGAAAATTTCCTCCGGGAGTATGGGGCGGATTTGATCTACGCGGAGCGCTACCTCGACCACCACCGGTTCTCGGAGCGCGAGCTGCACGATTTCCTCGAGCGGGCCGTGGCGGCGGGGGCGGAGGCGGTGGTGACGACGGAGAAGGACGCGGTCCGGGTGGATCCGGCACTGGGGGAGACGCTCCCGTTCTACTACCTGCGGCTGGAGATCGAAATTCTGGAGGGGGCGAAGGATTTCGAAGAGGCGGTATCGCGGATCTGTTTTCCGAAGAGTCCGATGCGGGGGACGCGGACCCCTTTCCTTTCGGGAGGGAATGCAACCGAGGCTTGAATATCTGCGAGGTTGACGAGACAATCGCAAACTTTCTTTCTGAAACTCCTTTATGGCAGAAGACTCCCCGCAACAAAGCAAACGCGCCGGTGAAGAGGTCAGGGACCTGGAAATCAAGGACGCGACCCTGATTTTCAATTCGCTTTGGTCGAGCCTCGAATTGGAATTCGGCGAGGAGAACCTGCGGTTTCCGCGTGAGATCTTCTGGCTGAACGGTGCGCCGGGTTCGGGAAAGGGAACGCACACGAAGTTCATCCTGGAATTCCGCGACATCACGGCGGAGCCGGTGGTGGTGAGCAGCCTGCTGAAGAGCCCGGAGGCGAGGAAGATGATCGACGCGGGGATGCTGGTGGGCGACCGGGAGGTAACGGAGCTGGTTTTCCGAAAGATTCTGGAGCCGGATTATAAAACGGGGGCGGTTGTGGACGGGTATCCGCGGTCGCTGGTGCAGGTGGAATGCCTGAAGCTGCTCTACCGGAAGTTGATGGAGCTGCGGGCGAAGTATTTGAACACCTTGCACGCGACCCATTTTCCCCGGCCGAATTTCCACATCGTGGTGTTGTTCGTGGACGAGCAGACAAGCGTGGAACGGCAGCTGCAGCGTGGGGAGCAGATGCAGGAGCACAACGTGGAGGTGGAGGCCTCGGGAGTGGGCGAGAAGGTGAAGATCCGGAAGACGGATCTGGATCCGGAGAAGGCGCGGAATCGGTACCTCGTCTTCAAGGAGCAGACCTACGCTTCATTGAAGTCGCTGCGTGAAATCTTTTTCTACCACTTCATCAATGCGCAGGGGACGATCCGGGAGGTCCAGCAACGGATCGTGGACGAACTGCGCTACCAGAGTTCACTGGAGCTGGACCAGGCGACCTACGACCGGTTGACGCGGATCCCGATTGCGACGACGATCTCGGAGTCGGCGCGGCAGGCGCTGGTCAACCGGCTGGACAACTACGAGCAGCACCACACCGACCTCTTCAGCCGGGTGGTGAACCAGATCGAGGACTATTTCATGCCGATCGTGCGGCGGCATGCCCTGTCGGGGCGGGCCTACATCAACTCGGAGGACCCGACCTTCAACGATCCGATGGCGCTCGCGATGCTGATCGATATTTTTTCGGAGCGCGGTTACGGGGTGGCGGTCGATATCCGGAAGGAGGAGATCCCGCACCGGATCGATCCGAGCACTTATGAAATCCTGACGAAGGTAAAGCGGATTTACCGTGTGAGCCTGACCTTCCGCGGCTCGGATATTCGCCGGGGCGGTTGAAGCGGAGGATTAGTGGTTTTTATTGCCTTATGATTGATCCACGATACGAGAAACTGGCCGACGGCCTGACCGGCTTTTCCATC
>CAZCVM010000324.1:0-1305 GCA_964501965.1 uncultured Leptospiraceae bacterium
GTATCACATTAGAATGCATCCAATGCAACTACCCAATGCAACTACCCAATGCAACTACCCAATGCAATCAAAGGCGCATTTGTGTTTCGAGTTGGTTTTTAATAAGTTACTTGTTAAGTTCCGGTCACCAAAAAATGGTCCATACTTCAGGTATTTTTGTCATAGACGATTTGTATGGCCGCATCAGCCAGCAAATTTTTTGTTTTACTGCAAACAGGACCGGATACAATTAGCGTGATTTTTGCTTCCGGTATTTGGTATCTTATTTTGTTGGCAATGTCTACAATTTTTTTCCCATCCTGCACAATAATGCGGGTCTTTCTTTTTTTTTCAATGATAAAATGGTTTTTTCGGTCTTGGTAAACAATGGTTCTCGAAGAAATCCCCCATTGTTGGGCTGTTTTTGTTGATATTTCCTGGCTATTATCTGTAGTGTTCAAAATATGTTTCCTTTGTGATTTATTATTTTTTATCCGTTTTATTGTTTATCTTACGTAACAGCACAATACCTCTGCTGCTTTTTGGATTTATTTGTAAGGCTTCCTCTGCGATTTTCTTCCCGCGTTCCAGATGACCCAGCCCCAAATAAGACTCTGATAAATTGATCAGGTTGTTTTCATAATTTGGATCCCGCAATCGTATTCTTTCACCCAGGTCAATTGCCTGTTCGTATTGGCCGGTTTTTTTTAGCGCATAACTAACGGCAAATAGGGATGATGTATCGGAAGGGTTTTGCCGGCAATATTCTTGACCATATTTGACTGCCTCACTATATTGTTTTTGGGACAAAAAGTTTTTCAATAGTTCTTTGAAAAGCAGCGGATGCTTTTTTCTTTCCAGTTGCGCCTTTTTGAGTACAGTTATGGCTTCTTCTATACGTTTTCCTTTTCGCGCAATTTTTGCTTGTTTTAGGTAGCTTGCCAACAAGGGGTCAATGGATTCGTTCATTTCAGGATTTGTATAATGAATGCGGATCAAAGACAGATCATCTGTCAATTCGCCTTTGCTTTTTAGGCATTGCACGACTTGTTTCAATTCTCCGTCTCCTTGTTCTATACAGCGTAAAAATAAATTTTCATCTTCATTGATGATTCTTTCACCGGTTTGTGTTTGTCCCAGCAATATATCATCTCGGCCATCAGATCCCAAATACAAAGTATCTTCATGAGCCAATTGAAAAGTCTGTACAGTGACCCGTCCGGCCAAAATAGCACTACCCAATTTGCGGAATATGCTATCTTTTTCAATAAATTCGGCTTGAGCTTCGCGGTACAAAGCAGTAAAAGGATGTTCTGCATTGATAAA
>CAZCVM010000324.1:1315-3715 GCA_964501965.1 uncultured Leptospiraceae bacterium
ATGAGCCCGGTTTTTTCCTCGATCAGGCCAATGACAGCACTCATTAACATGGATCCGTCAAAGCTTTCAAAAATCGCGTGCATTTCACTAAAAGCATTTTTCAGCCATCTTTCCGGGGATTGCTTTTTCATCTCACTTGCAAAACGGCTGCGCTCCAATACAGATTGAAATGCCGCACCCAATACCATGGCACCGCCCGCGCCTTGCATCGATTTGCCCATGGCGTCACCATTGATAAAAACAACATACTTGGAATCATCCAGAAGAATATTGTCACTGATGCAAATATCCCCGCCGATATCACTGGCCCATTTACGAAATTTGAATTTCTTTTTTTGTTCCAGAAAAAAATCAATATGTATATTATCGCTTTTCGCGTGATTGGGACCTAGAGGTTTTAGGATCAAAGAAGTCAAAAAATAATCTCCATCTTGCTGGTTTTTTAAGGATTGAACAGCTTGCAGGGTATCAGAAAGCTCTGCTGTTCTGGCCTTGACTTTGTCTTCCAAGCTTTCGGCATATCTTTGCAATTTGAGCTCTCCGGCCCGAATAGCTCGAACCATACTATTGAATGAGCGAGTGATAAAACCGATCTCGTCTTCGACAAAGATTTCCAGGCGTATATCATGTTTGCCTCGCTGTACCTCTTTGAGACCCGTTAATAATGAATTGAGGGGACGTATCAGCGCGCCAAAAAAGAACAGCCGGAAACCAAATAATACAAAAGGAATCAATAAAAAAAGCAGCCAGACAAAGTTTTTGGCTGGGTCATGGATATATTTCCGGTAAGGCAAATAATGAAATCCTACTTCATGTATTTTTTGTTCCTGATCTTCCCAAAGTAAAAATGAAATGTATTTTTTATTTGTATGCAGATCATGCCTGTAAACTCTGTCCTGCGAACTATGGAATGGCGCGATAAATTGCAAAACCGCCATTTTGTATTCTTCGCCGCTCTTAGGAGTTTTTGAGCTAAAATCTTCTATGGCTTTTTTGTAATGAGCTAAAGCAGGCGGCATATTGTTGATTGCCTGCAATACTTTATTTTGATAAAATGTTTTACGTTCTGAGGCTGTATATTCTTGCTTTTTGGGCAAATGGATCTTTGATATTTTGATATGGTAGGGATGAAGTTTTTTTTGGATTGTTTTCATCTCTGCGATGATCCAGGAAAAATCAATATCGGATTGATTTTTTGCAGATTGGATCAGAGAATGAATAGTTTTTTTATGACCAATAAATTTAGGGTAGTCAATTTTTTTTGCTATAGCCAATATTTTTTTGTTGATTTGCTCAGGGGAAAGCTTTGTATCTGTTTTGTGCAATTGGTATTTGGAATTCAATGAGATCAATGCCTGAACAAAAAATGCATTCCAATACTGGGCACGATAATATTCAAAGTTTACTTGAAGATTTGGTTCTTGAAAATTCATTAAATAATGAGGTTTATGGATGCCTTGCGAATCCAGATGAAAAGACCGAGAATACGCGAAATCTGTGGATACTTCGCGCATTAAGTTTTCGATTTTTGAAGGATTGTTTTTAGTTGCTAAGATAAGACGGGCATCGCGGGTATGCTGCTGATTGTAAGCAATGTCTTTATCGCCCAGTGTTATGTTGACCACAAATTCCAAAATTAATAGAAAAGTAACCAGACTCACGGCGATGATTTTTGCCATGAAACTGGTTCTTTCTTTAGTATTGTTGATATAGATGATCACCATAGAAAAAAGACCAAGCACAGTGGAAATATTTAGAATAATCATGAATGTGCCTCTGTCAATATAGCCCTCGCGGCTGCGCAAATTGAAAATAGCAGGTAGGACCGTGACAATCATGTAAGACACCATGATGCCCAATATGACCCAGCGCTGTTTGTCTTTTGTGACGACGATACGGTAAATACCGGAGCTAAGAAAGGCCAAAACAGCAAAGATGATCGCCATGGCAACGATACGCTGCGCTCGATCAGCATTGAGTTCCCAATTGTGACCGGAAAAATCAAAAATTTTGGGCGCATCCAATGTAGCGACAATAAAAAATATCCAGCCTACAAAGATCAAAGTCCACCCGGTCCAAAGAATGGTTCGAGTGAGTTTGAGGTTTCTGGTTTTGGGCAAATGCATGAACACAAGAACAGTATGCAGAGCAGCAGGCAGAGAAACATAAGCACTTAACCAGCGATTGTATGCAGTGTCAGGCGCGGGTATACTGGAGATAATCGCATAACAGACAGGGATCATGCTAAATAGCAATAAAGACATGGCAATGTGGAAGGAAGCATGCGACCGATTGCGCAATGAGAATAAGAATAGTGAGGTCAAAATCAACAATAATGCGGCGATAAGGGATTCGACAGTATATATAGTAAAAAAAATATCAGTCATAAATTTAATCCTT
>CAZCVM010000325.1:0-3704 GCA_964501965.1 uncultured Leptospiraceae bacterium
GCGGCACTCAATCATTGCATCAAGCAAGTTGAGCCGGCAAAAAATAATGTATTAAAATTTATATATTAAAGAGGACAACTATGACCCAGTATTTTAGAACAGAATTGGACAAACTCAAAAAAAATCTTTTGAATCTCAGCTCCATAGTAGAAGAAAATGTGTTGAAAGCTATACAATCTCTGACAGAAGGAGATATTGATCTAGCCAATAAAGTTATCCATGATGATCACCAAATAGATGAAATGGAAGTTGACATTGAAGAAGAATGTCTCAAAATTCTTGCTTTGCATCAGCCAGTAGCCAAAGACTTGCGCTTTGTGACAGCTGTACTCAAAATAAATAATGACCTGGAACGAGTCGGTGATTTGTCTGTCAATCTCGCCCGAAAAGCAAGATTTATCACATTGAGCGGCCACCAAAACAAAATAGAATACAATTATAGTATCATGGCCCGCAAGAGTCAATTGATGCTCAAACAAAGTCTGGACGCTTTTGTTCATTTGGATGTGGGACTTGCTCACCAGGTTTGCGCCAGTGACGAACAAGTCAACAATCTCAAAAAAGAATTCAAAGAGAAAATACTAGAACGCATGAAACAAGACCCTGAACTCGTGGATGTGCTTTTAAGACACCATGCGGTGACCCGCAACCTGGAAAGGATAGCTGATATGGCAACCAACATCGCCGAAGAAGTGATCTATTTAGTGGATGGCAAAATTGCACGCCATGGATTTGACAGAGATTATTTGGAAGACGATTCACAAAAATAAATCGTTTCTTTAAAAACAACAATCAAAAGGCCCGTTCAAACATCAACAGGGCCTTTAGATTGTTGTTTTCGATTTGCTGAGTCTTTTCATCTTCCGATGTCCGGTATACCACGTATCTATGGCTAAAAACCAATGACAATCCATGTATCAAAGAAACTCGCAGACTATTGTCCAAATTCAAATCCGCGCCCATTCTTTGAAAATCTGTTTCATCCTGGTAAGATAAATAATTTTCCGACTTCAGCACATAAGTGAATATCTTCCAAAATGCCTGACTAAAATCCAATATATATTCTAGACCATAGGATCCTTTGATATTGGAATTGACATCTTTCTCCATTCTAAGACCAATGCGATGCGTAGTAAGCCAGATTGGGATGGATACTCCAAAAGCATTGCGGGATATCCATGGCCTATGATCATAGTGCTCTTTTACCCGTTCATATTCTACCAATGTTTCCATGGAAAAGCGCAAATATGGTTTAATTTTGAATATTGTGTTTTCATATTGCACAGTAAACAACAATTGATTATCAACAACCAAATCTTCGGTCCGGGAATACAATATTTGCGGCACAAAAGAAAACCGGTGATTGGTATTGTAAAAAACAAATTGAAATTGACTGCCGGCAGAGATGTTTTCTGAAGAAGTGGTGCTCAAATTGGGACGCGCCGTAGAATCCGCATCTGATTTGACATCGACTTTTTTCCAGGAAAACGAATTGCTCATTTTCCAATACCAGCGCCACATGGGATTGGGCCGCAATAAATGATCTACCGCAATAGGCTGGTCCTTATTGTCCGGTTGATCAAAATAACTGATGATTGTTTCTTCAAAATTGTTCCAGGTTTTTATCTGGTATGTTTCTTCCGGCACCATATCCGCCAAAAAAGCCTGATAATACAATGAAGAAGGCAATGCTACAGAATAATGGATATCAGGATCAATGCTTTTATCTCCCGGTGTCTGCCAATAGACATTGCGCCGCGCAAATTGATTTTGCATAGCCTGCAATGTTTTTCCGGTGATAGAAAATTTGTATATTTGTTCATCCCTGCCAATGATTCTATTCAGATCCAGGCGCTGAATTTTTTGCGCAAGAATCCGGTCCTGGTTACTATTTTGATTTCTGGCTGTGACAAATGTATTTGCCGGTATACCAAGCCATTCTACTCCATGAAAATCCTGTACCATCCGGCCCATCAATGGAACCAGTTCATTGCGCTGTATCTGCCGGTTGAAATAACCAATCACCGGATTTTTTTGTTCTTTGTAAAGTTTGGACCAGGTTGCGGCAATTGCAAAAATCTCCGGATCAATTTGTTTGGGCAACTGATAACGCATAGAATGGATTCTTGACCCGACTTGAAAACGATCTTTGCCTCTGCGGCGAAATTTCACAATAAGTCCCCCATTTTCAAAAGGAACTGCCTGAATTAAAACTTGCCCTGAATCAAAATACGTTGACAAAGTATTGAGACGTGCCTGCCCCGCATTCCATTCTTCATTGCTGCTGACCACAGCATTGATCTTGGGATATTTTTCTAACAATTGTTTTGTTATCTGTGAACGGGCATTGGTTACCAGGACAATAGCGCCGCTATGATTTTTTAACCGAGCCATTGTTTGCGCCATATAGGAAGAGACATTATTTTTGGTTTTTACCCGTCCCACAATGGGCCATTTTCGCGGGTCCGCTCCCAATAAAAAAGTTTCGTCATACAAAAAAACAATAGCCAATTGATTTTTATTCACATAAAAAATATTGTTATCGTTAAAAGGAGCCGGCAAGTTTGGATCATAAGGCAAATTGGCCCCCGGCAAGGGTATCTTGCTTTTGGTTTTTAGATTGACGACTGCTTCCATATCCAACTGGAGTTCACTCGATCCCAGCATAGCAGCTAAAATCCCGACACGTTTCAAAATATCTTCCATGAGCAAACCGGAAGAAAATTTGCCTATCGCGCTCGGTAAATGGTTGTCTCCAATATCAATGATGACCCGATTGGGCGCACTCAAGCGCCATTTTCTCAGAAAACTCCATTGACGCAGAATAAAATTGGATTCATCTTGTTTTTTTTGCGCGTCCACTGTGGGAATCCGGCCATAAGATTTGTTGACAAAAAATATTTCCGCCACAGTGACCGGCTCCTGCGCTTTTAGCTGGAGGCTTCCCAAAAAAAACATTGCAGCCAAAAACAATCCTACTCCAAAAACCATAGATTTTGGGGGCCGCCTGTTTTCGCGAAATATTGATATTTTATGTATTAGAGGCATACAGTGTTTATATATATTGTTTTATTTACTTTTCATTTTTTTATTGGCAATCAATAAAATCGTTTCAAAATTGATTTTTGCCGCCTGGATTCAAGCTTTTTTTGCTCCAAAAAGAAAAATTGTATTTTTTTTTACTTGATCTAGGTATCCGGTTATAAAAAATTTTGCGTATGATAAAAGGAGACAAAGATGTCACAAATAGGCAAACCAATATATGCTGGCTCATGGTATCCGGACAAACCCCATGACCTAACGCGAATGCTCAACAAATATTTTGACAAAGCGCAACATAGAATGCAGCAAAACCACATCCACCAAGCGACTGGCCTGCCAACCGCATTGATCGTGCCTCATGCCGGCTATATGTATTCCGGTGCTACTGCTGCAGAAGGTTATGTCCACTGGCGGCATTCATTGCCAGACAATTGCACAGTGTTGCTTCTGGCACCGAACCATAAACAAAACTTTTTCGGCGTTGCCATCCCCAAAAACTTAGATTTTTTGGAAACACCGCTGGGATTGCTTAGCGTGGATACAGACTTTATTGAGATGCTGCCGCAAGAAATATTCGTTCGGTCAAATGATATTATCATCCAGGAACATGCGGCAGAAATGCATTATCCGTTTTTGTATTCTATCCAGAAAATGACCAACAC
>CAZCVM010000326.1:0-3692 GCA_964501965.1 uncultured Leptospiraceae bacterium
TTGTTAGTTGACAGTTAATAGTTGTTAGTGTCTACTATCTGATAGCTAAAAACTATAAACTATAAACTATAAACTATAACGTAGAAAATTTGTAGGCACAGGTCTAAGACCCACACCCCGGTCAAAATCCTCTGTGGCGAGGAATCGGAATTCCGACAGCACCAAGAATTGACCAAAAATAAACGCTTTTAATCGCTTCTAAACTGCTGTAATCTGCTCTAAAAATCACCCTTTGCAAACCTAGGCCGTTTTTCGGCTTTTTTTAGGTTTGCAAACTGTTTTGCAACAAACAAAATATTTCTGTTTGTTATTGGATAAATATACATAAAATAGCTCTTTTGGGCAAGCATTTTTTTAAAAAAAGGCTTTTTTTTTGCATTTTTTTCATTTTATGGGTTTTTTTTAGAACAAAGTAGGGTAAAAAATTAAAATTTTGCTGCTTGTTTGTTCTATTTTGCAAACCTAGGCCGTTTTTCGGTTTTTTTTAGGTTTGCATTTAGAAAAAATAGGCGTCTTCAATGTGAAAAGGCTCGCCTTCGCCAATGATATGCAAATCTTTTTTGCCTTTGGTGCTTAATGGATAGACCCTAACCTGATCATTTTCAGGATCCACCAATTTCTCTATCTTATGGATCATTTTTTCATAGTCCTCTTGGGTCACATCCACTTCAAAAACTGAAAACTGAGCGCGATCGCCAAAACCCTCCAGCAGTTTAGCCAACTTGCGTCTTCGTTTATTGCCGGCTTTCGTAGCTGGCAAATCATAGGTGACCACAAAAAACACAATAAACACATCCAACATTTTTAAAAATTTTTTATTTTATTTACATTCGCATAAATCAGTTATTTCCCCATGGACAATGGACTGGCGCAACCATGATAGAAGTACCTGCACGACCTCTATAAAAGATCCATTAGTAAAATAATAATTGCGCGAGACATTCAATTCCTGATGATACAATGCAAAAAATTTCTTCATACCTGCGCGAGTCAGTCGATACGAAATTTCATTTTTTTGTGAATCACTACTTTCCAAAGTCCCCAGTCTAGATTGATCTTTCATCACAACAAAATCATCTGTATTCATTTGACCCAAATTGAACCATTTGAGCACCAACCTATCTGCCAGCAAAGACCGAAAAAACTCAACCAAATCCAGTGCTAAACTCACACGACCATATTCCATAGAATGGTACATACCCAGATAAGGATCAAAACCGGCTCCAGCCAAATGATTGACCAATCGGTTTGTCAACAAAGTATACATAAAAGACATCAAAGCATTCACCTCATCACGAGGCGGGCGCTTACTGCGCTTTTTAAACAATGACGCATTCGAAAACAATTGACCATATACGCGAAAATACTGTCTGGCAAAGCTGCCTTCTAAACCGAGCAAAGATTCTTTGTTATCTGCTATCTGGATTTTTTCGATTTGTCCTGACATAATATCAACAAATTTTTTATCCACATCCTTTTTAGAACGCGATGCAGCGTTCAAAAAACGTAATGCCAGACGGCATTTCATAGTCACAATCTTTCGGCTAAAACTTAAAGCAAATTTATCATCATTTACGCAATTGTGCTGCCCAACCCGAAGCGAAACATTTTTGCCCAACACAGGAGCCAATTGGCCCATAAGTTTACCTGACATGGAAAAAAAAGAAATCGCTATACCATATTGCCATGCCTTGCGCAAAAACTGAGTAGAAAAATTGATATATCCAAAAATCTGAATCGAATCCACATTGCGAAATTCAATTTCATGGATAAGCTCGCCGTCTTTTTTGAGCAAAATGGATTCACCGGATTTGTGCAAACTGCTACCCTGTTCAGTGATGAATAAGTCTGCCATTTATTTCCTCTTCGCGAAAAGAAAAATAAAGGGGGATAGGAGAAATATATACAAAAATATCTGTCCGATCATTATGCCTGGTAGATTTTGATATTTTATGAAAATAAACAGAAAATTTGCTAATATATAAATCAACAAAAACCAAACCATCTTGTATGACGGAAGCCGCGTTAAGTAAATATTGAGTATCGCAATCAAAACACACGCAACAATCAGCAAGGCTAGTGTATAAAAATTGTTGATAAAAAAGTATTCCCAAAAATTTTCTTTTTGTACCAAAACAACAGATTTGTTTTTTGTCAATTTCTTCTTCGCGCTATTTCTTTCAGGAAAGCCTTTATCTATATCTGCCCACAGTGAATTGAATGCCTGGATCAAGGGAATCAATGGAAGCAATGCAGTCTCAAGGGAAAAATCTTTTTTTGCATTGGTTTTCGCTGAGTCGTTTTGTAATGGATTTTTTTTGCCATGCTTTTGGACTTGTTTTTTTCCAGGACTTATCATTTTTTTGTGTTCAATCAACCGCGCCGAATATTCAAAATTCAATTCTGTCAAAATTTTCAGACTATTTTCCGTTCGCCAGACAGACTGTATCAACTTGTGATCTGAAAAAAATAATGAAAAAATCGGCAAAAGCAATACCGAAATAAACACACAAAGCATAACCAAAGTATTGACAAATTGAAATATCTTTGAAAAAGGAATTTTTTTTAGCACACTTTTCTTTTTTGGTTGGTCATTTTTGACGGTATTTTGCTTTTTGGGCTTTTTTTGTTTCAGCAATTTTTTTTCTTCTTTTTGTTGTTGTTTTTTTTCTTCAGCTTGCTCACGGATTTTTGTCTGATAATGCTGGCTATAAAAAACCACCTTTTCCAAAAAATCATCAAATCTATCCTCAGTGACAAATTCTTCCAACGCCGGCTTTTTGTACAATATCGCGCAAACAGGATAAATAAAAAAACCGCGCAAACCCGTTTTATCTCGGGCTATTTCTGAAATATCATCTATGATATCCTGCAAAGAAATCTCATCTTCAGATAAAAGATCAATTTTATTTACCAGTAGCATCACCATGCCCGCATGCGCGGCAATGATTTTAATATTGGTCACATCTTGCTCAGTCATAGGTTTTTGAATATTCAACACATAAACAGCAATATCTGCCTTGTCCAATAAATAACTAGCCGCTTTTGTATGCGCCTCATTTAGACTATTGGTTCCTGGAGAATCCCACAACTGTGTATTGCCCGGTATCGGAAAATTGGCTTGATTAATTTCAAAATAATCAACATTCTCGGCTTCGTATTTACTACTCAACAAGTAACTCCACTCTTGACTATCTTTTTTGAGTTTTCGGCTCAAACCATCCTTATAAATAACCGTTAGTCGGTCTTTTCCTTTGGAAAAACATACCGGATGAGCCGTGGTCGGGGCTTCTTTTTGCGGCAAATAATCCGTTTGCAAGACTCTCTCAATGATCGATGTTTTGCCGGATGAAAAATCACCATAAAAAATAACACGCACGGGCCGGTCGATACCGTCTTTTTTTACCAGGCTCTCTTTGAGACTGAGGGGATTATTATTTTTCATTATTTTCCGTTACCTCTTTATAAATATCACGCAAAACCAAAACTGCTTGCATCATTTGGTCATTATCTTGTTGCCATGTTTTATTGAACTCGCCTTTATTGTACTCAATAGATTTTTTCTTTTGACGCATTTTCTCAATCTCATCTCGAATACTTTGGATTTTATCACTGTATTCCTGACGCACATAATCCATGCTTTTATGAGTTTGCACCTGCAATTGTCTTTGCAATTCCTTGTCCATGCGTGC
>CAZCVM010000327.1:0-3690 GCA_964501965.1 uncultured Leptospiraceae bacterium
CTCCGTGAATCAGTTGAAATTCATTGTCCCCGATGGCGGGTAATGGCTGCGGCAATAACACAATATTGCCGAACTGGACGCGGGCCACTGCAAGGTAATTTTTGCCATCTTTCTCGACTGTCATGTATTGTCCCGGCGGATCACCATAAAGTTTTGTGATTTGATCGTACATATCGATTTCCAAATCTTGTTTTAACCAGGAGGCATAAGTTTGCGCGTCTATCAATGCTGGCGAACCTTCCTTGACAAATTTCTGAAAAGCTCCTTTGGCATAAGGGCCTAGATTTCTTCCTTGTTTTTGTATGATGGCCTCAAATTCTTTGGTAGTTTTCGGAAGAGGACCGGTTTGATAACCTTCCTTTTGTAAATGACGCAATAAATTTAGCAAAGAAGGCAAAACTTCCATACCGGCCGCAACTAAGGAATTTAGGCCCGGCCCTTTGTAATAATAAATGGCGATTTTTTTTTCAGAATTTTGTTTTGTCTGTAAAACCAGCCATTTTTTAACAAGATTGGCAAAAGTTTCAATCCGCGCGGGAATCGGTACAAATTCATTCAGGCCGGCACTATTCTTTTCCTGCGCGCTGATTACAAATGGTTGGATGCAACCGTCCAATTCCGGTGTAACCACGCTTTGCGTGAGCATGCCGCCTTGCATTCCCTGCTGATTTTGTTCCCATTGTTTTCGATTTTGAAAAACAAATAATGGGGCCAGTATAGGGATTTTGTTTTCAAATAAATAATTCTTAATTTCTTTGCCGCGGCCAAAGCTAAATTTTCCATGCGGAAAATAAACAATCAATTGCGGATTGACCTTTTGTAAGAATTCCAGACGTTTGGCCATGGAAGAAAATGGAAAAACATTGATTCCTCTTTTTTGTAAAGCTTCTACCACAGATTGAACATGTTCTATATCAGCATTTTGCGGTGTTACATTGGACGCGACGATCGCGACCCTTGGAGCGTTTTTTTGATAATGCTTTTTCGTTTTATAATATTTCAGATATGATTCAAAATCAGAAAAATAATTGTCCTCTGCCGGGTAAAAAAAGTAATCCCTGGGGATTTTTTTTGGTTTTTCAATGGGCTTCGTAAAAAAATATTTCTGATCAAAAATACGTCGTGAATAATTCAATAATGCCTGATAATTCCTTTTTCCACGATATCTTAGATATTTTGATACATAATCAAAATCGTCTCCGCTGATATTTGTCAGATCACTATTCTTGTTGCTGGCCATTTCGACAAATACCTTTGTGCCGGATAAAATGGCTTTTTTGACTTCTTCTTTTTGAGCCGGAGAAAAATTCAGTCCCATGCCGAAAATGTATATTGCATCAAAATCTGATAGATCCGGTATGGCTTTTTTTTTGCGCAAGTCAATGCGCTTCACAGCAATAAATGGATTGTCATTATATCCAGAAATTTTTGCTATTTGAAAGTCACGGTAATTTATAAAAGCCACGCTTGTCGGACTAAAATAAACAAGATACACTGCCTGCAAAACAGCAAAAGAAAGTAGCAAGCCTGCCCCAAAATATATTTTTTTGCGCGTAAATTTAATTTTTTCTTTATTTTTTTTGAATATTTCTAAAATTTTTTTCATTGTATTTTCCATTTCATTGTTTATTTTTGATTTCATCTTGCTTGTCCGCGACGCGGACAACGATTTTATTCGGGCACATAAATTATTTCTCCATTTTCCAATTGATAGGCAGTGCCGACTTTTCGTCCTTTGCCTTGTCCGGTCTGTTCTGATGCTTTGTATTTTTCGATTTTTTTTCCTTTTTTGACAATGATCTCCATGTTCTTTTTACCAGGGTTTTTTACAATGGTCATGTCTTCTTTTGACAAAAACTCAGTCATGTTGAATCTGACCACAGCGGCCACCATCAGCGCCAACGCAAATACCATGGCTACATCAAAAAGATTGGCCATTCCTGATAAAGGGTCTGCCTCATCGTTGTTTCTTTGGAAAAATTGTCTTTGACTTTTCATACTTTATCTCCTTGTTTCTGGTCTATTTGAATGGTTCGCAACTGGGATATATAATCGAGATGATTTAATTCTTCAATGGTCCAACGGTTTTGCAATTGCTGAGCTAAAAAACCAATGCCGCCAATAAAAATTCCGACAACGGTGGTAGAAAAAGCCACTTGCATATTGGCGGCCATGGAGCTAATGTCGCCCGCTCCCAAAGAAACCAATGCCGGCCCCATTGGTATCAAAGTGCCCATCAATCCCAGCATTGGTCCAAGGCGCAAAAGCAATTTTGTCAATGTCATTCTTTTGTCTGCTTCGGATTCATAATCCGCGATGATTTTTTGACAATGGATAAGGCCCCAATTTTGTTCCATCATTTTTGATATGGCCGTAGCAAACCATGGATTAAAAAAGGGACTTTCCGGCATTGTTCGCGAAGAATCCTGATGGTTTTCCAAAATATCATGTATCATAGCTTGAACTGCATTGTTAAACTTTTTTCTTGTTGCAAAAGTAGCGTAGATAGATCCCAAAAGAAGCAATCCGCGCAAAAACATAATCAGTAAGAATACCACGACCGGTACAAGAAGACCGGTAGAAATCCAATACAAAGCTGTAGTGAGAACAATCATTTTTAACCTCATTCATTTTTTTTGTTAAATATTTTATTATTATTATTTTTTATTATTATTTTTTAAATATATTTATAGAAAGTTTAGGAAAAAACCTTGTTTTGATAAATCCGGCTATTAGCACGGGAAAAATTATGATCATGGTGATGAAAAACAAATCATAGTTGACATTTTGATCTGCTCCAGCTGGAATCCCGCCAGTGGCATCTCCCGCGCTAAGAACAACAACCGGAGCAAACATAGATACAAGTATCTGAAAAAAATAAAACATCAATTTCAATTCTAACAGCACATCCGCGCTTTGGAACAATTTTTTCGCAGCAAAGACTCCCAAAAAGACCATGCCAACTAACGAGAAAGTAATGGCACTAAGCAGCCAATTGTGAGAGATGCCGCTTACTACAGACGCTGTCCAGGATTGCAAAATAAACATGCTCCAGAAAAACATAATCGGAGGTGCTAGACTGATAGAACCAGTTTTTGCTAGAAAATTGGTTTCGCCATGCAATTTTCTTTTTGATAATGAAACAGTCAAAAGGATACCAAAAATTCCTTCAATGATTTGTATGCTGCTTATAGTTTGCAGGGTGACAATGTTTCTTTGGAAATAGGCCAAAGTATGGGCAGCAGAAACATCTAAACTAAAAGGTATCATTACAAATCCACCAGCCATGACCACGCTAAGATAAACCGCGGCAATGATTTTTCGTTCGATCAAAGCAATGCTAAGCATTGCTTGAAAAAAGGATAAAATGCCCAAGATTGCTATGATTGTTACAATAATTTCCATTGTTTGCCGTGCTTATTTAAAATTGTGTAGCCTTTTTTTGCCCGTTCCTGAAAGCTCAGGCTTACAGGAACGGACTTTTTCGTTGTTTATACCAAGATGTTTATTTTATTATCTTAGCAATTTTGCCATTTTTTATAACGGCAGGAACTTTATTTTGATAGTAAAAGTTGTGGTCGTTTTTCCTGTTTCAGTATTTTCCTGAGCATCATATTCATACGCCAAAACTTGAAATTTAGCATATCCTGTGCCATCTCCATATTTGACCACATAAACTCTGTCTGTCAT
>CAZCVM010000328.1:0-3686 GCA_964501965.1 uncultured Leptospiraceae bacterium
ACTTGGAGCTGGAGGCGGATTTTTAATTATTCCTGCTCTGGTTCTTTTTATGGGTATGGATATGAAGCGCGCTGTGGGCGCATCACTTCTTATCATCGCCCTGAAATCTCTCATTGGTTTTATTGGCGATATCCAGTCAGGTATTGAGTTTCAAATGCCCATGTTGGCCTTTTTCTTTGTCGCAACATTTGCGGGGATGTTTGCTGCTACACTTGTTTCACACAAATTTGATGGTAAAAAATTACAGAAAATTTTCGCGTATTTTACGCTCATTGTTGCTGTCATTATTCTTGTTAAAGAACTCACTTAAGAAAGGAACTTACTATGTCTCATGATAATCTTACACAGGCTCTTAAAATCGTTTTGGCCGATACATATGCCTTGTATTTAAAAACACATAATTACCACTGGAATGTTCAGGGGGGCAAGTTTTTGGGTCTTCATAATTTCTTTGAAGAAACCTATACAGAACTTGCCGAAGCCGTTGATGAAATTGCTGAAACAATTCGTCAGCTCGGTCAAAAAGCACCCGGCAGTTTTTCTGCATTTTCTAAACTGACAACCCTCAAAGATGGCGATGGAAATAAATCTGCTAAAGATATGGTCAAAGAATTAGCTGAGGATCAGTCAGCGGTAATGGCCTCTATCGAAAAAGCGATAGCCGTAGCCAAAGAAATAGATGATGAAGTCACTATAGGGGTCTTGGTTGACCGTCTGACGGTTCACCGTAAAACCAAATGGATGCTGGAGAGCACTGAATGCTGCCAATAATAATTATTATTAATCTTTAAAAGGGAGATAAAGCTATGCATGTAGTAAGCTTTTATGACACAAGAACATCAACATTTACCCATGTTGTCGTTGATGAAGATACGAAGAAATGCGCTACAATCGATTCTGTCCTTGATTACGATCAGGATGCAGGACGTTTCTATACGGAAAGTGCAGATAAAGTAATTCAGTATATAAAAGAGAACGGTTTAACGAATAAGTGGATTTTGGAGACGCATATACATGCCGATCACATTACCGGTGCTTTTTACTTAAAAGAAAAAATTGGCGGGAAAACAGCGATCGGAACACGCATTAAAGAAGTTCTTGAGCTATGGGTACCCATATTTGAACTTGTTGACGAAGTGCCTCTATCAGGAGAGCAATTCGATAAGCTCTTTGAAGATGGTGAAAAGTTTAAAATAGGGTCTCTTAACGCTGAAGTGTTTCAAACTCCAGGCCATACGCCTGCCTGTTCAACCTACCATATAGAAAATGCTGTTTTTGTGGGTGATACAGTATTTAATCCGAATTTAGGCACTGCGCGTTGTGACTTTCCGGGCGGTAGTGCTGAAGATCTCTACAAATCTATCCAACGTATTTATACGCTACCGGATGATACTGCTATGTATCTATGCCATGATTATCCGAAAGGCGATGATAAACCGCTTGTTAGAACGACTGTTGCCGAGCAAAAGAAAAATAATATTATGCTCAACGAGAATACGAGCCGTGAGGACTATATTGGAAAAAGGAAGGCGAGAGATATCACTTTGGCTGTTCCTAAGCTTTTATTCCCCTCAATACAGACAAACATTCGCTTGGGTGATTTTGGTAAAAAATCCGAAGTAACGGGTTTTAGATATATTAAAATACCAGTAGGGATGTTTGATCGTGCAAATTAATAAAGTCACAAATTATGTTTCGGTTTCTCCCCAAATCCAGCCAGATGATGTAAAAACTCTAGCTGAGCAGGGGTTTAGATCAATTATATGCAACCGGCCAGACGGCGAAGACCCTGACCAGCCAAATTTTGTTGAAATAGAAGCCGAAGCAAAAAAATACGATATTGATACTGTTTATCTTCCAGTCATCAGCGGTAAGGTGAGCGATGACGACACTGAAAAATTTAAAGCGAAATTGCGGGAACTTCCAACCCCTCTGCTTGCTTATTGTCGTTCCGGTACGCGTTCCATTACGCTTTGGTCACTGGTGCAAGCCAATTAAAGATACACATCTGAAATTCTGGACATGACGAAAGCTGCCGGATACGACATGTCCGGCGTTGTTCGGCGCATTATTAATGGTGGTAAAACGCCAACTGAAAGTGCTGATATTTCTCATGATGTTGTCATTATTGGCGCGGGTGCTGCAGGTATTGCTGTTGCCTCCAGTCTTTTGAAACGAAAGAAGGATTTGGATGTTGTTATCATTGATCCGGCGGAAACGCATTATTATCAGCCCGGCTGGACAATGGTCGGAGCCGGTGTTTTTAAACCGGAAGAAACGGTTCGAACTGTAGCTTCTCTTATTCCTAAACGTGCCAAATGGATCAAGGCGGCAGTCGCTGCTTTTGAGCCGGATAATAACGCGATCATTTTGGATGGTTGCCGTGTAGTTCACTATAAACATCTTATCGTTTGCCCTGGATTAAAACTCGACTGGAAAAAAATTGAGGGATTAGAAGAAACACTAGGCAAGAACGGTGTGACATCTAATTATCGTTATGACCTTGCGTCTTATACGTGGGGGCTTGTTCAAAACCTAAAGTCTGGAAAAGCTGTTTTTTGTCAGCCGCCGATGCCGATAAAATGTGCGGGCGCCCCGCAAAAAGCCATGTATATGTCTGCTGATCATTGGCTAAAAGCAGGCGTTTTAAAAGACATTGATATTCAGTTTTATAATGCTGGTGCTGTTTTATTTGGTGTTAAAGAGTATGTTCCGGCACTTATGAAATATGTAGAAAAATATAATGCCAAATTAAATTTTGGAAATACACTATTTAAAATTGACGGTCTAGCCAAGAAAGCATGGTTTAAAAAGGAAGTTGAGGGCAAGGAGCCTGAAATCGTCGAAGTAGGTTTTGATATGATTCATGTTGTTCCTCCCCAGTCAGCACCCGATTTTGTACGCGTTAGTCCTTTAGCCGATGAAGCTGGATGGGTTGATGTTGATCAGAGCACGTTAAGGCATCGTAAATATACAAATATTTATAGCCTTGGTGATGTGATGAATGCGCCAAATGCAAAAACGGCCGCAGCTGCAAGAAAGCAAGCACCTACCGTTGCCATAAACGTTTTGAATGATATGGAAGAAACGAGTGACCGAGCTATATACGATGGATACGGCTCATGTCCACTCACTGTAGAGCGCGGAAAAATTGTATTAGCCGAGTTTGGATATGGCGGAAAACTGATGCCAAGTTTTCCGAAATTCATTTTGGATGCAACAAAACCATCACGTTTATCTTGGCTTTTAAAGGAAAAAATCTTGCCGCCAATTTATTGGAAAGCCATGCTGAAAGGACGTGAATGGATGGCCCACCCTGAAATGAACAAGAGTTATGTCGTGCCTCAAGAAAAACCTGCCGCTCCAAAAGTTGGAGGGTGCGGTTAAGCATGAAAAAGCTCAAATATTTCCTCACAGCATATGCTGCTTTTGCTATGTTTGCATATGCTTTTTCAGCTTTTGATACAAAAGCCTCCGCTGGTGAAGAGTATTCCGCTATAGCGTCTTTCGAAGAAAAGGCGGAAGAAGCAATCATGGTCTTTCAAAAAGCTCTTAAAGGGGAGTTGATGGCGGCAATGCAAAAAGGTGGCCCTAAAGCGGCTGTAGAAATATGCAATGAAAAAGCCCCCCAAATTTCCGAAAAAGTAGGGCTTGAAGAAAACGTGGCCATTAGCAGGACAAGTCTT
>CAZCVM010000329.1:0-3672 GCA_964501965.1 uncultured Leptospiraceae bacterium
GGACTTTTTTGCCTCGGAATTTGCCCTCGGATTTGACCACACTCCAGGGGACAAGGGGGCGGGTGCGATAGGTTTTGCCATTGGGGGCGGTGTAGGATTCTTCGACTTGGGCCAGAAACCAGGTGGGAAAGACGAAGGCATCGACGCCGGTTTTGGGGGCTTGGGGATCCTCTGATGGGGTGGGTGGGGTACGGAGTTGGATCTCTGGGGTGTTCTCTAGGTTGAGGGCTTGGATGACTTTGGCTCGGAGGCGGTCTTCGCGGATGTAGAGGGTTTCGCCTTTCCAGTAAGTGAGTCCGCCAATAATGACTGAACGGTCGGGTAAATCCACCATGGCACCGGGGCCAAAGGTGGTCAGCAATTGGCTTTGGCGCAGTTCGCTATCGGGGCGGCGTTGTTTGGACGGTTGGCTCATGGTTGTGGCTCTCCATAGGGATCCCGGATCCAAAGGTTGACGGTAGGCTCTACATCCCGCAAACTCCGGTGGGCTTTGAACTTGCGCCGTTCTATATCGTTATTGGCTTGGGGATCGAGGGGATCCATCAACAGTGGGGCCGCTAAGTCGGTTTCGCGCTGATATTGCAGGCGAGTATCTCGCAGTACCAATCGCTCCCAACTATCTAACAAATCTAAGACTTGTGCCCGCACCGATTGCCGAATTTGGATGGTGTCCGCTTGGCTAAGATTGGGGCTGTGGGCTTCAGCGCGATTGGCGATGGCCTCTAACAAGATTTCGACCTTTTGCCGTTGGGCATTGAGCTGAGATGCGCCGAGGGGAGTGGTCATGGCTGAGATCCCAATTCGGGCCAGAGCCACGGTGATGCCTGCCAACCCTCGGTCGAGGGCACGGGGAGAGAAGGGAGTAACGCTGGTGGCCTCGACAGAACGGTAGAAACTGGTGTGCCAACTTTGAAATTGTTCGTAGTGGGAGCGGTCGCGGGGGCGATGAACATTGAGAAGAGTGACCACTAACCCTGGGCGGTTGGGATCCCGTCCCACCCGGCTGGTGGCTTGGATGTATTCGGAGGCGGTTTTGGGTTGACCTAACACCACCATCAGTCCTAAGCGCACGATGTCTAGGCCCACGGAGATCATGTTGGTGGCTAGGGCGATATCCAGGCGCTCTTTTTCAGGAAAAGACAGGGCTAGACGGCGCTTGGTATTGGCAACCTTGTTGGTGGATTCCCGCGAGGTCAGTTCTTCTGGCACATTGTCAATTTTGCGGTCAACAAAGGAGCCGGTGGTCTCTCCGTAACGGCGGCGGCTGCCATAGTTGCGCAGTTGCGAGTTGACTTCATCTTCCACGATGCGGCGGGATCCCCCCAGCTCTCGGAGGGAGTTGAAATAACCCAATAGGGTCATGTAAGGATCCGCTGGGTTTTGTTTGTTTTTGGCTCCGCCTGCTTGGTCATATTCCTTTTGAGCGGCGGACATCAGGGCGAGGTAAGTTCTCAGCAAGACCACTTTTAAGCTGCGTCCTTGAGCGGCAATGCCCACATAGAGGCGACCGTCAGCATCAAAATTGGTTTTGGCAAAGAAAGAATCATGGCGATCGGGGCCGGGTGGGGGGAAAATCTCCACATGCTGACGACCAAAGAGGGCTTGGATTTGGTGGCTGGCGCGGCGGACGGTGGCGGTGGAGGCGATGACTTTGGGGCGGATAGTGTGCCCATCTCGAACTTGAGTACAAAGAGCATCGATGGCGGTTTCATAGAGTCCCACCATGGTTCCCAATGGCCCCGAAATTAAGTGCAGTTCATCTTGGATGATCAAGTCGGGGGGAGGCAGGGGCTGGGCTAGGGGGGTGCCGCGAGGGGTGGGATCCCCGGTGCTGGTAAACCCTTCCTGTGGGTCATAGTGGCTGACTTTGCCAAAGAAGGCGGCGGTTTGTCCCACCCAGGGCAAGGCTGCAAATTTATCGACGGTGGCAATCATGAAACACGGGATCCGCCGATAGATGGGTTCGTCTACCGCCAGGATGGGCAGGGGGTTATGGCTGCGAAAGTCACAGGTGCGGCTGACACATTGGATCTTGAGGTTTTTGGGATCCGTCTCGTTGGGGATGAGGTGAAAAGAATTGGCGCTAAACTCGGTGCCACACCAGGGACAGCGTTCGAGGGGAATGGGGGAGGGTTTGGCTTTGCTGTCGCGTTTGTAGGCCAGGGTGCGGGCGCGGGCGCTGCTGTCGTTTTTGTCTTTGCTGGATCCCATGTAATTGGGGGTCGCACTTTGCCCGACCCACAGCCCAATCTCAAAGGGCCAGGATCCCAGCATTTCAGGATTTGCTTGGCGTTCTAACTCTAGGGCGCAGATCAGGCGGGAGGCTCGTTCCAGTTGATCCAGGGTGAGCAGGCGCAAGGTGTAACGCATCAAGACGCTCAAGCCCGCCGACTGGATCCCTGGATACTTGAGGCGACGCAAAAGCAGGGTGAAGGCGGCGAGTCCCAAATAAGCCTCGGTTTTACCGCCACCCGTCGGGAAAAAGAGTAGGTCTACACATTCTCGGTCTGGGGAGGTGGGATCCTGGATGCCCACGAGATTAAGCAAGATATAGGCGATTTGGAAGGGTCGCCATTCAGGGGGGGCAAAGCTGTCTGGGGATCCGCCTCGTTCTTGGCTGAGTTGTTGGCGGCGGGCACGGGCAATGACTGTATTGGCCAGTCGAAAAGCGCTCAAAACCTGGGGATCCGTCAGCGCATCCAGTCCGGCGGCGATGCGGTTGCAAGCGTAGTCGGCTCCATGGAGCAGATCTTGGGCGGCTGCGGTGAAACAGGGATCCAAGGGGGTTTGCCGTTGGGCCTGGATCCAGTGGCGGTATTCGCTGACCAGGGATCCCAGCATGGCTTGAATGGTGGCGGCATCGGGGGCGGCGGCGAGGGCTTCCATGCCCAGTTGCAGATGGGGAATCCCGGCAGGTCTGACCAGAGGCACGGAGGTGGCGGGGATCCAGGTGGTGTGGATGCGGGTACAGGTGCCGTTTTCTATCGGGGCGGTGGCGGAGACATTGTGACCGACGGCGTATTCAAACTCATGGCGATATTGCAGGCTGGCGACGGCTTCATCCCAATCGCTGCTATTTTCGCCACGGGGATCCCGGCGGGGTTGGAAGCCTGCGGAACAGGTGAGGCTGAGTTGGGTTTGGAAGCAAAAATCTGCGTCTTTGTTGTGGGTATGGCTGGGGCGGTAGTTGACCACAAAGCAGGAGATGGAACGGGTGCCCACCGGAAAGCCCTGAGCATTGACGGGGCGGCAGGTGATCACCAGTTGCAGACCGCTGCTGTTGGGGATATCGAGGCTGTAGGGTTGCTCGCTGTCCCGGATGGGGATTTCTAGGGTGGCGGATTGCGGGATCCGTTGCCAATGGTCGGGTTTGGGCGGTTTGTCGGAGGGGTTGGGATCCTCTGGTGGGGCTGAATCTGGGTCGATGTGGGTGGGGATGTAGTCGCCCCAGGTGATGGTGGCAGTGAGGCTGGGGGTGATGGGTTTGACCAGAAAGCTCAGACCCATGGATGAGGGGAACCAGGCTTTGCGGGCAGGGGTCTTGTCGGGGAGCTGGCTATCTTCGCTGGTTTCGGAGTGGGCCAGGGCTTCTAGTTCGTCGTCGGCGGTGTCGTCAGAGCGGATGTCGGGGGGTGCGCCATAGGGAACCAGAAACCCGGTCAAGTACCACTT